>DASPNK010000617.1:0-6985 GCA_035626575.1 Planctomycetota bacterium
CCGAAGGGCCGAAGGACCCGGACGCCGGCCTCAAGCCTCCCGACCCCGATCGGAAGTCGACCGAGCGCCGCGAGGCGCCGTCGCTCGGCCTGCTGCTCCTGATCGACGCCAGCTCGAGCATGACCGGGCAGAACCTCCGTCTCGCGCAGGTCGCGGCGGTCAAGGCCGCCGAGGTCCTGAACGCCGAAGACCGCCTCGGCGTGGTCGCCTTCAACGAAGGCGCGACCGAGGTCATCCCGATGGCGCCCGCCGACGACCTCCCGTTCATCCGCGATCAGATCTCGCGGATCCAGGCGGAGGGCGGGACGGATTTCCGCGCGGCGCTCGAGGCGGCGCGGGAGGTGTTCGCGGCGGAGCGCCTGCAGGTGAAGCACTGCATCCTGCTTTCGGACGGCAAGAGCGCGCCCGGACGCGTGCTGACCCTGGTGCGGGAGCTGGTGAAGGAAGGCGTGACCATCTCCACCGTCGGCGTCGGCTTTCAGCACGACGTGAAGATGCTCTCGGACATCGCGGCCGAGGGGCGCGGCAAGTACCAAGGCGCGCCCGACGTGACCGAGGTGCCGCAGATCTTCACCGTCGAGGCGGAGCGCATCGTCCAGCAGTCGGGCGCGCGCCGTCGCGGAGATCCGCCGCGCACGCCGCCCGCGCCCGAGCGCGGCGCGCCGCAGCCGCCGGAGCGGTCGCCGACGGCGCCTCCGGCCGCGCCTGATCCGGAGGTCGCGCCGCCGCGGAGGAAAACCGTCCCGCTGCGACGGGCGTGGCCTGCGGCGTACCTCAAGGGCGTGCGTCCGGAGTCGACGCCCGGCCCGTTCGCGCAACACAAGGCGGAGGCGCGCGCCGACGCGTGGCTCGCGCTGAAGACGGAGGCGGGCGAAGCCGCCTTCGCGCATCGCTACGCGGGCTTCGGGCGCATCGCGGCGTCGGCCGCGCCGTTCGACGGGCCGTCGGCGGGTCCGCTCGCGGAATGGGACGACTACGCCAACTTCCTCGCGCAGACCGTGAGGTTCCTCATCCCGGCGGAGCGCCCGGAGCGCTTCCTGGTCGACGTGACGTGCGACGGTCGGGAGATCCGCCTGCGCGTGCGCGATCTCGAAGAGAGCCCCGAGCCGCCGGCCGGCTACGCGGTCGAGATCCGGGACGAACGCGGCCGTCTCCTGCCGCTCGCCGTCGAGCGGCTCGACGCCGGCTTCTACCGCGCGACGGCGCCGCCCGACGATCCCGCCGCGCTGGCGGACGTCCGCGTCGCGGCGCGCGGCGAGCCCGGCGAAGGTCGCGGCGCCGCACCGCTGGGGCCGCACTTCGAGATCGAAGGTCGCGGCGCGGACCTCGCGGGGCTCAAGCGGTGGGCCGCGGCGCTCGGCGGAGAGGTCCGCGCGACGCCGCCCGACGGGGTCGACGTCGTCCCGGACGCCCATGAACGCCGCGTCGACGCGCCGCCGCCGTGGCTGCCGTGGCTCCTCGCCGCGCTCGCGCTCGATCTCGCGCTGAAGCGGTTCCGGCCCGGCGAGTTCCCGGCGACGACGCGCGGCGCGCGCGACGGCGTCGGACGCGCGCGGTAGGGTGCGACCATGCCGCGCTGGGAGCTGGTCGTCGCGACGGGGGATCCGCAGGGCGTCGGGCCGGAGGTGGCCGTCGAAGCCGCCCGCGGCGTCGTCCGGGAGGACCCCGAGCTGTCCGTCTCGCTGGTCGGCGATCTCGAGGTCCTGCGTCGCGCGGGCGCCGACGACGCCTGGCCGCTCGCGTCGCCCGACGGCGCCGTCGACGCGCCGATCGCGCGCATCGCCGCGCCGGCGCCCCGCGGTCTCGAAGCGCCGCCGCCGTCTGCGGAAGGCGGCGCCGCCGCGCTCGCCGCGCTGGAGATCGCCTTCGCGCGCGTCCGCGCCGATCCGCGGCGCGCGCTGGTCACCGCGCCGCTGAGCAAGGAGGCGATGCGGCGGGCGGGGGTCGCCGGCTTCGACGGCCACACCGCGTGGATCGCGTCGCGCTGCGGCGTCGGGCGCCCGGTGATGCTCTTCGACGCGCCCGGATTCCGCGTGGCGCTGGCGACCGTGCATGTGCCGCTTCGGCGCGTGGGCGATCTCGTGACGGCGTCGACGCTCGCGCGCATTCTCGACGTGATCGACCACGACCTCCGCCGCCGGTTCGCGGTCGCCGCGCCGCGCATCCACGTCCTCGGAGTGAATCCTCACGCCGGCGAAGGCGGCGCGTTCGGCGACGAGGAGCGCGTCGCCGTCGCGCCGGCGATCGCCGCGGCGCGCGCGCGCGGGCTGGACGTCGAGGGGCCGTTCCCCGCCGACGCTTACTTCCTCGAAGGCTTCGGCCGACGATCGGACTGCGTGCTCGCGATGTATCACGACCAGGGGCTCGCCGTGACGAAGGCGCTGGCCTTCCGGGAGGCGGTCAACGTCACGCTCGGGTTGCCGCTCGTGCGCACTTCGCCCGACCACGGGACGGCGTTCGCCCTTGCGGGGCGCGGCGCGGCCGACGCGGCGCCGATGGTCTCGGCGCTGAGAACCGCGGCCCGAGCGCTCCGGGCGACGCCCCCCGGCCGCGAGGCGGAAATCCCGCCGTCCGCCCGTCTTGCCGCCGAAGACGATCCGCGCGCCCTCGCGTCGATTTGACCGCGCCGCCCGAAGCGTGATTCACTTCGCGGCCCGGGCGTCCGGGTCCCCATGCGTCGCGCCCTCCTCGTCGTCTTCGTCGCCGCCCTCGCCGTCCAGTCTCCCGCGCAGGGGGACGTGCTGCTGAACGAAGTGCACGCGTTCGGCGGCGGCGCCGCGCCGCCGTTCGCCGGCGACGTGCTCGAATTGTGGAACCGCACCGCGACGCCGATCGACCTCCAGGGTTGGACCGTCGGCGCATGGGCGGGGGACCAGGGCGCGCTGACTCTGAAAACGTTTCCGACGGGGACGCCGCTCGTCGTCCCGCCCTTCTGCTTCTTCCTCCTCCAGGAGTCGCCCGCGTCGGAGGCGGGTCTCCCGCTCTCCGATCCCGCGCTGACGCCGTTCGTCGGACTGCGCGTCGGCCCGATGCCGTGGACGTCGGGCGCGTCGGTCGGCGCGTTCGTGAAGGACGCGAGCGGGCAGAACCACGACTACGTGCATCTCCACCGCGGCGCGGGCGCGCCGCCCGCGTCCCCGCCGCACCTCGCGGCGGCGGGCGTCGGCGCCTCGTGGAACGGCGGTTCGGTCGCGACGTCCGGCGCCGGGCACGCCCACCTGCGCCGACTCGGCCTCGTCGATCTCGACCACGCGGGCGACTGGGCGCAGGCGCCGACGGCGAGCCGCGGCACGTTCGGCGAATACAACGCGCCGTCGCAGGTCGGCGTCGGCTGCGGCCCGGCGAACCAGGGCCTCGCGCTGTACGGGCATCCGAACGGCCTCGGCGCCGACCTCGTCGTTTCGGGGATCGGGGGACCGACCTGGCCGCTGCAAGGCGTGCTCTTCGCCGGCGTCGACGCCGTCGATCTCGTGGTGACGTCGCCGACCAACCCGGGCGCGCCGTTCTTCCTCCTCGTTTCGCCGACGGTCAACGCCGGCCACTTCGTCGACCCGGCGGGCCAGCGTCTCGACCTCGGCGCGCCGTCGCTCGCGTTCTGCGACGTGGACGTCTTCGCGTTTTCGTCGATCACGCCGCTTTGCTCGGGGCTCGTGCCCGGCGTGTTCGGGGCGCTCGACGGAAGCGGCGCCTACGCGCTGTCCCTGCCGCTGAACGGCCTCGTGCTCCCGGATCTCGCGCTGCAGGCGGCGGTGCTCGATTTTTCCGCGCCGCTCCTCCTCCGCTTCACCGCGGCCACCCGCGTCGGTTTTCGACCCGGGTACGGCGACGGTCGAAGGCTCGCGATTCCGGACGGCGTCGGGACGCCCGCGCCGGGGCCGTCGGTGTGGAGGGAAGTCGTCGTTTCGGGGACGGGCGTCGTGCTCACGGACCTCGATCTCGCGGTCGACCTGCGCCACACCTGGTTCGGCGACCTCTCGCTGACGTTGACGCGCGTCGAGAGCGGCACGACGGCGGTCCTCATGGCGCCCGGGTCGCCCGACGACGGCAGCGACCTCGTCGGCGAGTACGTGTTCGACGACGAGGCGGGCACGTCGTTCGACG
Source organism: Planctomycetota bacterium (assembly GCA_035626575.1). GTDB lineage: Bacteria > Planctomycetota > CAIWVZ01 > DASPNK01. The sequence continues at coordinate 4,102 of DASPNK010000617.1, forward strand.
CGGCGGCGTCGGCCGCGGGGCCGTTCGTCCCGCCGGGCTCGTACGTCGGCGACGGCGCGCTCGCGGTCTTCGACGGCCTGCCGCTGGACGGCACGTGGCGCGTGACGCTCCACGACGCCTACGCGGCCGACGTCGGGGAGCTGGTTCTCTTCCAGCTCCTGCCGACCCCCTGACCGCGTCGCGGGCGCTACGATCCGCGGCGCCGCGAGGCGCGGAGACCGTCATGACCCATGGAGCGCGGGGCGCCGCCTGTCTGCTGCTGCTGGTCGCCGAGGCGGCGGCGCAGGGACCGGTGCTGATCAACGAGATCCACGGCTTCGGATCGGGCGCGACGCCGCCGCTGCAGGGCGACTACCTCGAGTTGCGCAACGTCGCTTCGACGCCGGTCGACCTCTCCGGCTGGACGCTCGGCATGTTCAACGGCGACACGGGCGCGCTCGTGCTCCGCGCGTTTCCGCCGCGCGCCGTGATCGAAGGCCATTGCTTCCTCGTGCTGCAGGAGGGCGGGAGCTTCGGCGACGCCCTCGCCGATCCTCAGCTCCCCGCGGGGACGCGCGGCATGAAGATGGGCTCCGCGATCTGGGCGTCGAACTCCAGCATGGGGTGCTTTCTCGTCACCGCGGGCGGAGCGTGCAGCGACTACGTGTACCTCCGGCGCGCGGGCACGCCCGCCCCGGCGGCGCCGCACCTTGCGTCCGCCGGCGTCGGCGCGACGTGGACGCCGGGCAACGTCGCGGCGTCCGGGAGCGGACAGGCGCACCTGAAGCGCATCGTCGACGCCGACACCGACGGCGTCGCCGACTGGTCGCAGAGCGCGACGGCGAACCACGGGACGCCGGGGGCTCTCAACGTCGGGCTCGGCGCGGCGCAGACCGCATCCGGCGCCTGCACCGGAACCGACGGGTTCGGGTCGTGCGTCGGCGGGCAGCAGAACCAGCCCGACGCGCGGCTGACGATCAACGGCCTGGGCGACGGCGCCGCGCCGGGCGTCGTCGAACTGCTGGCGACCGTCGACACGCTGCATCTCAAGGTCCGCACCACGACGCCCGCCCTCGCCGCGGCGACGTTCTTCCTCGCTTTCTCGCCGACGTGCAATGCGGGGCACTTCCTCGACGGCGCCGGCCAGAAGTTCGATCTCGGCGCGCCGACGGCCGGGTTCTGCGACGTCGACGTGGTGAGCCCGGCGACGGGCTTCACGCCGCTTTGCGGAGGCGGGCCCTTCACCGCGTTCGGCGCGCTCGTCGGCGGGCAGTTCGACTACGCGCTTCCGCTCTCCGGGGTCCCGTTCGGGCGCACCTGGATGCAGGTCGCCGTCGTCGACGCGTCGGCGCCGCTCGGCATGCGGCTGTCGGCGGCGATCGGGACGTCGTCGCATGCGGGCGAGCTCCTCGCCGCGGGGGCCGCGGGCTTCCCGCTGCCGATCCCGGACGGCGTCGGCGTGCCGGGGGTCGGTCCGACGGCGACGTCGACGCTGACGCAGGCGACGAGCCTCGTGTTGACCGACGTCGACGTCGTGCTTCAGCTGAACCACACCTGGTACGGCGATCTGAACGTGTCGCTGTCGCACGGAGGCACGACCGTGACGCTCCTCGTCGCCGGCACGCCGGACGTCAACAGCGACTTCGTCGGGACGACGCGGTTTTCCGACGAGGGCTACGCGCCCGCCGACCATGCCGTCGGAGGCGTCGTCATTCCGAAGTACGCGCTGCGGCCGGACGCGCCGCTGTCCGCCTTCGACGGCCAGGACGCGGGCGGGACGTGGACTCTGTCCCTTTCCGACAACTTCCTCGGCGACTCGGGGACCCTTCTCGGCTGGAGCCTGATCTTCAACGGCGATCGGTGAGTCCGGCGGGGCGCGCGAGCCGCCGTTCGAGAATCCGCAGCGTCGATTGAAGCCCGTCCGCCGCGGAAGCCGATCGGTCCGTTGACGCTTCTCCGCGGCTCGGGCTATCTTTCGCTCGCCCGTCCTGCGCGATCTCCGGGGCCGCTCCCGTCGGTATGGAACCGACGGCGGAGACCGCGACGCGGGCGAGGTCCGGCCCGGGGAGGGGACGGCCCATGATGGCGCGACGTCGTCGCGAGCTGCTGTACGAAGTCCTCGGCGGGAAGCGCGCGGCGCTTCACCGTCGGGGCGACATGGAGCCTTCCAGGCCGAAGGCCGCCGCCGGCGCCCTCGTCGCCGTCGGGCTGCTGATCGCCGTGGCGGCGGGCGCCTACGCCTGGTCGGCCCGAACGACCGGCGGCGGCGGTTCGCCGGCCCTCGCCGCGACGCGGTGGAAGAGCGCGTCCGAAGCGACGCTTCCCAAGGAGGCGGCGCCGGGGGCCGCGCCGGAGCGGCGCGCCGAGGCGTCGCCGACGCCGGCCGCGGCCGAGACGCCGGCCGCCCGCAGGCCGCGCTACGTCATCCAGGTGAAGACGGTCCGCTGGGAGAACGCCGCGGGCCGGAAGGCCGCCGAAGAGGAGGCGCGGGCCGTCGTCGAGTACCTCGACAAGGTCGCGAAGCTCCCCGAGGTGCACGCCGTCCGGGTGCCGAACAAGGACGCCTACGTCGTGTACGTGGGCGCCGCGGACGACCCGAAACAGTTGGCCGGCATGCTGGGGATCGTGAAGAAGCTCCGTTACAAGACCACCCGCGATTTCGACTCGGCCTTCGTCCTGAAGCGTCCGGTCGGCTGAACCCGCGGTTGGATCCGACGATGAGCGTCCACAAGAGCCTGGTCTCCAAGATGTCGATGGCCCGCTCCCGCAACGTGTACACGCGGGCGGAGCGGCTGCAGATCCTGAACAAGGAGGGCCGCCTGCGCGACCCTCTCCACGTCGTCGGCCTGCCGAAGACCAAGGTCGCCAAGGCGCTGAAGAAGGCCGGCAAGGCGAAGGAAAAGGC
>DASPNK010000618.1:0-2193 GCA_035626575.1 Planctomycetota bacterium
CGGGCTCTATCCCGACGGCGCGCCGGCGCCCGCGCGGTTCCTCCAGGTGCATCGGTCCTACGTGGTGGTCGAGGCGGAAGGCGGCGTCCGCATCCTCGATCAGCACGCGCTGCACGAGCGCAAGCTCTTCGACGCGCTGAAGGCCCGCTTCGCCGCGCGCGACGCCGAGGACCAGCTCCTGCTCGTCCCGCGCGCGCTCGACGTCGGCCCCGGCGAGCGCGCCGCGCTGCTGGAGCATGCGCCGGAGTTCGCGCGGCTCGGCCTCCGCCTCGAGCCGTTCGGCGCGACGGGCGTGGCCGTGCGCAGCCTCCCCGCCGCGTTGCGCCGCGCCGACGTCGACGAGCTCGCCGCGGCCGCGCTGGAGCTGGCGTTGAACGGCGCGGCCCGCAGGGACGCGCTCGTCGAAGAGGCCATGGCGACCTTCGCCTGCAAGGCGGCGGTGAAGTTCAACGACTCCCTGCCGCCCGACGAGATTCGCGCGCTCCTCGACTACGAAGCGCGCCACCCCGAAGCGAGGAACTGCCCGCACGGCCGCAACACGTCGCTGTTCCTTTCCCTCGCCGACCTCGAGACGCGTTTCCAGCGAAAGAAGTGACGGCGTCGGCGGAAGCCCGACGCAGCAGGGCCGTCCCTCCGCCGCTCTTCCGGCGCGGGCCGCCGCGGGCTTGTCCGGGTGACCGAGGCGCGTCGACGTCGTCCGCCGGCGGTCAGCGCGGCGGGTCGAAGAGGCGGTCTTCGAGGTCGACGTTGAACTTCAGGTCTTTCGCGTCGCGCGCGGCCGCTTCGAAACGCGGCGCGCCGTTCTCCCACGACTCGACGAACAGCGGGACGCGGAGGCGTGCGGGGCCGCGGCCGGCGACGCGGTGGACGCCGAGATGCACGCGCGTTTCGGGGCGCTCCGGCGTCGCGGGACGCCGCCAGGCGACGAGGAGCGTCGCGCCGTCGTCGTCGGCGAAGAAGAAATCCTCCGCCGGCTCGCCGGGGCGCGAGCGGCGGACGCCGCGGACCTCGAAGGCGCGACCTTTGACGACGACGGGGTCGCACGCGGGCAGGGCTTCGAAGCGGGCGTCGTCGACGACGAGATTCCGGAGCAGGAAGAGCTTCGCCAGCTCGTCGATGCGCGCCAGCTCGTCGTCGATGCGCCGCACGGCTTCGCGATCGCCGCGGCCGCTCAGCTCCCGCGCGGGCGCCTTGCCGACCTTCTCCCAGTAGAAGGCGCCGTTGAACCCTTCGACCGTGGTCTTGCCGTCGGCCGGGTTCGTCATGTCCCGGCGCAGGCGCGCCGGAGCGCCGTCGCGCGCCGCGCGCCAGAACTCGGACAGGTTCACGGTGTTCGACTTTCGAACGCCCTGGGCGTCGGTCTCGTAGAGGGTGGCGACGAGGTCCGCCTGGAAGTCGCGGAGGACGAACGCCGGGTCGCCCGGGGTCTGATCGGCCGCCGCCTTGCGGAAGAGCGCGAGGGCGGCGGGGTCGGTCGCCGCGCGGGTCGCCGGGGCGGACTCGGCGCGGCCGGGTTCGACGGGGCGCGAGTCCTGCGCCGCGGCGGCGGCGGCGGCGACGAGAGCCGACGAGAGGATGCGGAGGCGTGAAGTCATGGATCCGCTTTCGAGGACGGAGCGGCCGCGCGCGGCGCTCCGTCGAGAAGGGCAAGGAGGAGCGCCGCGCCCGCGACGGCGAGGAACAGGACGTAGGGGAGCGCCGCGGGTCCGGTCCAGCGCGAGACGACGCCGCCGGCGAGAGCGGCCAGGCCGGCGGGTGCGAGAGCACGCGCCGTCGCCCGGGCCGCCGGCGCGGCCGAGGCGCGGACGCCGCGGACGGCGGCGAGCAGGCGTGCGGCGAGGAAGAGGAGCAAGGCGGACCCCGTCGCGATCAGCGTCGCTTCGAGGGCGACTGCGGCGCGGGCCAGCCGCTCGTATTCCGCCGGCGACCGGCGCGACGCGCGACCGCGCGCATCGACATAGGCGACGCCGTCGGCCGCCAGCGTCCAGGTGCGCGGCGCGGCGTCGGAGGCGGGCAGCGATTCGGGCGTGAGGACCGCGGCGCGGTCGCCGTCGCGGAGGCGGCCCGTCCAGCGACGCGGCGGATCGAACGCGAGGCGGTCGCCGTCGCGGGCGACGGCGGGGTTGTCGGCGGGGTCGAAGCGCGGGTCGGCGGCCGACGGCCAGGGGCGGGCTCCGACGGCGCCGGCGGCGG
>DASPNK010000619.1:0-2066 GCA_035626575.1 Planctomycetota bacterium
CTGCGGGCTGGAGTTCAAGCTGCCTTCGTACTTCGCCGCCACGGGCGACGGCGACTACGAGCACGTCGACGTGCGGACGCTGAACGCCGTCAGTCCGACCTTTCACATGATCAGCTTCGAAGAACGCCGCCCGATCCAGGACGACGGATTCATCGAGGCGAATGCGGAAGGTTTCAAGACGACGCCGGCCGCGTTCAAGCCCTGCAAGACGCCGCTGGGGCCCGGGCTCGCTCTGCGCACCGAGCCCGACGGCGCGCGGGGAAGGCGACTCGTGCGCTTTCTGCAGACGTCGGGCCGCGTCGTCCGCATTTCGATCCTCACCGGTGGAGGGAACTCCGCCGACCTCGAGGCGGTGCTGGACCGACTGATCGCCTCCCTGAAATCGGCCCCCTGACGGGAGACCGCGCCGTTCGCGCGACGCGCCGGCGGCGCCGCGCTTAGAATCCCCGCAAACAGGCGGCGGCGTCCCCAAGGCGCGCCGGGCGTCGCGACCGCGACGGGCTTGGCATGGACGGAACGACGATGAAGGGCGCCTTCACATACCGGGCGGCGTGGTGCGTGCTGGCGGCGGTTTCCGCCGTCGCTCAGGAATCCCGGACCGGAACGCCCGCGACCCCGGTCCGGGTGCGCCTCGGCTACGAGGTGCGCGCCGGCGACGCGGCGCTGGTGACGCTGACGCGGACGGTCAAAGGGCGCCTGCGGGCGGACGGCCGCGGCGCCGCCTCGGTCGAGATCGACGAAAAGACGTCGGAGATCTGGCTCGATCATCGGCTCGACGGCGGACCCGGGTGGTGGGACGACCGCCGCGTCTTCGTCGAGTCGCAGACGACGCTCGGCGGCGTCGTCGCCGACAGCGGGTACGCGGGGATGACGGGCGTTTATTGGGTGCGGGTGGACAAGACCGAGTTCGACCGACGAAACGTCCTGCCGCCGGATCGCTTCGCACGGCTCGACGCGCGAGCGGCGTCGACCCACGTACCGCTCGCCGGCGTCGACGAAGCGTGGACGGGCGTCTCCTTCGACGCACATCCGGAACCGTGGATCGCGGCGGCGTTCGACGTCCCCGCGCGGGAAGCGTCGCTCGCCCTGGTCGCGGAGGCGCCGGATCCGAAGACCGGCGTCGTCCGGCTGACGGGGACGCTCGCGTTCGTCGCCGACGTGACGGCGGGGTCCGTGCCCGTCGCGATCGCCTGGCGGTTGCAGGCCACGGCGGAACTCGACCCGAGCGCACGACGGCTCGTCGCGCTCTCGCTGAAGGGGAAAGGCGCTCCGGTCGCCGGCGGCGTGAAAGCCTCCGGCGAGCTCACGGCCACCGTCGCGATCTCGGCGAAGCGCGTCGCCGACGTCGCCGCGTGGACGCCGCCTCCGCCGGCGTGGCGCGACAACGTCCATCGGGAGGGTGGAACGGAGTTGCGCCTGCCGTCGTATTGGGTCCGCTTCCCCCTCGACCCGGCGATCGACTTCGACGCGACGGCGAAGTTCGTCGACCGACGGTCCGCGCCCGCTCCGACGCTTCGCATCCAATCGACCGCGGTCGACCACGAACTGACGAGCCCGGAATTCGCGCGTTGGGTCGGCTTGGACCCGGGCGCAAGTCGCCTCCGCGTCTGCGCCACCGGCCTCGGCAAGGGCTTCGCGTACGTGGGCCGCGCGTCGACGACGCCGCCGACCCCGGTGGTCGTGCGTTATCTGCCGCTGAAGAAGGGCGCCGCGCTGTTCGTGGCGATCAGCGTGGATAACGAGGAACAGCTTCCGGACGCCGAGGCGGCGGCCGACGTCCTCTCCGCATCTGCGAAACGCGTGAAGTGACGCGCGGGACGGCGGCCGGGCGGCGCCGACGGACGGCGCTACCGGCGAGCCCGCGGTTTTCCGTATATTCCGGCGCGCCGAGTCGTCGGCGATTCCCGGCGTCGAGGTCCGTCCCCGCGAGATTTCGCCATGCGCCGTCTGCTCCCCTCGATCGGCTTCGTTCTTTCCGCGTCGTTCCTGGCCGCACAGGATTCGCAACCGGCGGCTCCGGAGACCTACGACCTGCGCTCGGCGGTGAACGCCGGCGAAGCGACGCT
>DASPNK010000620.1:0-2331 GCA_035626575.1 Planctomycetota bacterium
GTGCATCACCGGGCCGAACACCGGCGGCAAGACGGTCGTGTTGAAGACGATCGGCCTCTTGCAGCTCATGTTCCAGTCGGGCCTCCACGTCCCGGTCGCCGACGGCAGCGAGATGCCGGTGCTGGACGACGTCTTCGCCGACATCGGCGACGAGCAGTCGCTCTCGCAGAACCTGAGCACGTTCTCGGCGCACGTGCGGCACGTGGCCGAGGTCCTTCGCCGCGCCGGGCCGCGCACGCTGGTGCTGCTCGACGAGCTCGGCGCGGGGACCGATCCGGTGGAGGGCGCGGCTCTCGGGCAGGCGACGCTCGACCGACTGCGCGCGCTGCAGGCGCCCGCGGTGGTCACCACGCACCTGGGGCAGTTGAAGACCTACGCCTTCCAGCGCCCGGACGTGGAAAACGCCTGCGTCGACTTCGACCCCGAGACGCTGGCGCCGACTTATCGGTTGAGCGTCGGCCGGCCGGGGAACTCGAACGCGCTCGTCATCGCGCGGCGCTACGGCATGCCGGAGGAGGTCGTCGCCGAGGCGGAGCGGCTGGCGCGGCCGAACCAGGACGGCGCGCATGAGCTGATCGACCGCCTGCGCGACGCCCGCGTCGCGGCGGAAGACGCGCGACGGACGTCCGAAGATCTGCTCGCCGACGCGCGCGCGAAACTGGCCGAGGCCGAGACGCGGCGCCGCGAGGCCGAAGCCGAGAAGGGGCGGCTCGAATCGGAAGCCGACGCGTCGCTCCGGCGCCAGTTCGCCGAGCTGACCGCCGCGCTCCGGCCGCACTTGAACGCGCTGAAGAACGTGCCGAAGGGCCTGACCGGCGACGTCGAGCGGATCGAAAGCCTGCTGCGCGAGAAGTCCCGCCTGCCGACGCTCGCCGATCGACGTCGCGAGCTGCTCGCCGACCTGAAGAAAGACGATCCGGTGTTCGTTCCGCGATTCGGCCAGATCTGCCGCGTGCGGAAGATGAACCGCGCCGAAGAGCGGCTGACGGTCGCGGTCGGCGCGATGACGTTCGAGATCGGCTTCGACGACGTCTCCTTCGTGACGCCGCCCGTCGGCGCCCCGCCGCGATGACGACGCCGGTCGCCGCCGCGCCGGGGGAGACGGGCGTCGACCGGGCGGTCGGCGCGGCGGTGTTCGCCGCTTTCGTCGGCTGGTCCGCGTCGTGCGCTTTCCGCTGCGACGGGTTCCTCGAGGCCGACGAGATCGCGCACTGGCTCTACGCCCGCGGCGCCGCCGAGCGCCCGTGGAACCTGCTGCACGTGTGGGCGCGGCCGCTGTGCACGCTCGCGTTGTGGCCGTTCGCGACGTTCGGCTTCGACGCGGCGCGGTGGGCGTCGACGATCGCCGCCGCCGTCGCCGCCCTCGGCGCCTGGCGCGCCGGCGCCGCGCTCGGCCGACGCGGCGCGGCCTGCGCCGTCCCGCTCTGTTATGCGCAGCCGTTGTTCTTCCAGCAGAGCTACCTCGTCTCGACGGAGGTCGTCTTCGCCGCCGTCGCGGCCTGGTGGGCCTGGGCGGTCGCGTCCCGGCGCCCGTGGGTTTCGGCCGCTCTCGCCGCTCTCGCGCCGCTCGCGCGGCCGGAGGGGTTCGTGCTGGTCGCGGTCGCGGGGCTCGGCCTGCTCCTCGGCGTCCCGCGGGACCGTTCCGGAACTCCGCGGCGGGCCGCCGCCTTCGCGGCGCCGCTCGGGATTCTCGCGTGGAACGGCCTCGGATGGCTCTTCTCCGGCGATCCGCTCTGGCTGCCGCACCACTGGCCGCGCAGCTGGGCCGCGGCGTCGTCGCCGTGGGGCCGCGGCGACTGGGGATGGCTCCGCCGCGTCTTCCCCGACGTGATGCCGACCGCGCTCTCCTGGCTGTGCGCGGTCGGACTCCTGCGGCGCGATGCGCGGCGCACGTGGCCGACGTGGACGGCCGCGGCCGCGGTCTTCGCCCTCCACGCCGCGCTCTGGGCGCTCGGCGCGTTCGGCTCGGCGGGGTACGCGCGCTACTTCACGACCGTCGCGCCCCTTCTCGCGCTGCTCGCGGCGGGCGGCGTCGAGACGCTTCTGCCGCGGCGGGCGCCGGGTCGGGTCGCGGCGCTCGTCGTCGCCGGGGTCGCCGTAGCGTCGCTTCGCGCCGGCGCCGCGACGCAGGTCCCGCCGGAGCCGTCGGACCACGCGGCGCTGGTCGCCGTCGGGCGGGCGTTGTCGGCGCGCGAAGGCGCGCCCGCGCTGTACGCCGCCCACCCGTCGGCGTACGTCGGCGTCGCGTCGGCCCCCGCCGACCACGTCGACGAGATGGGGGACTTCCGGGCGGAGCGGCTCGCGCGCATCCCGGTAGGCGCGTTCGTCCTC
>DASPNK010000621.1:0-3162 GCA_035626575.1 Planctomycetota bacterium
GGGCGGCCCAACGGCGCGCCGCCCTGAAAGATAGGCGCGGCGCGGCGGGATTCAGGGGCGGGTTTGAAACGGGACGATGATCACCGTACAACCCTCACGCTGACGTAAGGGTTCGCCTGACGTCGGACCTTCGAGATCGTCCCTTCCATGCATTGCGGCTCCGAACCCCGTCTGGTGAAAGTCGGCGAGCTTGCCCAGGAAACCGGCAAGTCGATCCGGACGCTGCATTACTACGAAGAGCTCGGCCTTCTCCGGCCGGCGAAGCGCTCCGAAGGCGGCTATCGGCTCTACGACGCGAACGCGGTCGCCCGGATCCGCACCATCGAGCGTCTCCAGGCGCTGTCGGTGCCGTTGGCGCGCATTCGTGAGCTGGCCCACGCCTGGGGCGAAGCCGCCACGGGGCGCGAGGCCGCGACGCGGGTGCGGGCCATGCTCGACGAGGAGCTCGGCGAGACGCGCAGGCGCCTTCGGGACCTTCGGGAGATCGAGGCCGAACTGGAGCGGTCGGTGGGTTTCCTCGCCGACTGCGGGGGTTGCGACGAGCGTCCGGAACGGGATCGCTGCGGCGAGTGCGGCAAAGGCTCGCACGTCCGCGGCAGCCTTCCGGACTTCATCGGATCCTTCCTGAACTAACCGGACATGAGCGGCGCGCGCGCGAGCGGGCGTCGAGGAGCCGCACGATGCCGAAAGGCGTGATTTATCTGGACAACAACGCGACGACGCCGTGCGACCCGCGCGTGGTCGAAGCGATGACGCCGTATTTCGGCGAGCTTTTCGGCAACGCCGCGAGCCGCAACCACGCCTTCGGCTGGGAGGCGGAAGACGCGGTCGAGAAGGCGCGCGCGACGATCGCGTCCGCGATCCGCTGCACGCCGAAGGAGATCGTCTTCACCAGCGGCGCGACGGAGTCGAACAACCTCGCCCTCAAGGGCGCGGCGGAGTTCTACGCCGAGCGCGGCGACCACTTCGTCACCACGTCGATCGAGCACAAGTGCGTCCTCGACTCGATGAAGTGGCTGGAGCGCCGCGGGCGACGCGTCACGGTCGTTCCCGTCGGGAAAGACGGCCGCGTCGATCCCGAGGCGATCCGCGCGGCGATCGGCGACAAGACGGTGCTCGTCTCCGTGATGGCGGCGAACAACGAGATCGGCACGCTGCAGCCGATCGCCGAGATCGGGAAGATCTGCAAGGAGCGCGGCGTGCTCCTGCACGTCGACGCGGCGCAGATGCTCGGCAAGCGGCCGATCGACGTCGACGCCCTCGGCGTCGACCTCCTGTCGGCGTCGGGCCACAAGATCTACGGGCCGAAGGGCGTGGGCTTCCTCTACGTCCGCAAGGCGAACCCGCGGGTCCGCCTCACGGCGCAGATGGACGGCGGCGGCCACGAGCGCGGTCTGCGGTCGGGCACGCTGAACGTCCCCGGCATCGTCGGCATGGGCAAGGCGCTCGAGCTTTGCCTCGCGTCGATGGACGAAGAGCGTGCGCGTCTCAAGGCGCTCCGCGACCGGCTGCTCGCGAAGGTGCGCGAAGGGCTCGACTACGTCTTCGTCAACGGCGACCTGGAGAACCGCCTCGAGGGCAATCTCAACCTCTCTTTCGCCTACGTCGAGGGCGAGTCGCTCCTCATGGCGATGAAGGAGGTCGCGGTGTCGTCGGGCTCGGCCTGCACCAGCGCGACCCTCGAGCCCAGCTACGTGCTCAAGGCGCTCGGCGTCGGCGACGACCTCGCCCACACGTCGATCCGCTTCGGCATCGGCCGGTTCAACACCGAGGAGGAGATCGACCGCACCGCGGCGCTCCTCGTCGAACGCGTGCGGCGCCTTCGCGAGATGTCGCCGCTTTACGAGCTCGTCCGCGAGGGCGTCGACCTCAAGACCGTCCAGTGGAACGCACATTGAGCGCCGGGGGCCGAACCTCCGCCGCCTGAGAAACGACATGGCTTACAGCGACAAAGTGGTCGACCACTTCGAGAACCCGCGCAACGTCGGATCGTTCGCCAAGGACGACCGCGACGTCGGCACGGGCATCGTGGGCGCCCCCGAGTGCGGCGACGTGATGAAGCTGCAGCTGAAGATCGTCGGCGACCGCATCGTCGACGCGAAGTTCAAGACCTTCGGCTGCGGCTCCGCCATCGCGTCGTCGTCCTACGTCACCGAGCTGGTGAAGGGGAAGACGCTCGACGAGGCCCGCGAGATCAGGAACACGGAGATCGTGGAGGAGCTGGCCCTGCCGCCGGTGAAGATCCACTGCTCCGTCCTCGCCGAGGACGCCATCAAGGCGGCCATCGAGGATTACCGCAAGCGCCAGGCGACCGCGCCGGCCGACGCGCCGACGGCGGCGACGCCGGGCGCCCGTTGAACGAGGAGCCGCGACCGATGCTCACCATCAGCGACAAGGCCGCCGAGAAGATCCGAACGCTCCTCGAGCAGGAGAAGAAGTCGCCCGAAACGTGGGGCCTCCGGCTCGGCATCGAGGGCGGCGGCTGTTCGGGCCTTCAGTACAAGCTCGACCTGACCGAATCGCGCCCGGGCGACAACGTCGTCGAGCACCGCGGCGCGCGGGTCTACGTCGACGCCAAGAGCCTCCAGTACGTCGACAACTCGGTGGTCGACTTCATGGACGCCCTCACCGGCGCCGGCTTCAAGATCATCAACCCGCAGGAGAAGAACTCCTGCGGCTGCGGCACCTCCTTCTCCGTCTGACCGGGCCCGTCTGCGGAAGGAGGGGCGTCGGCGCATCGCCGGCGCCCTTTCGCTTTCCCGGGGCCTTCCGCCATCCCTCATGACCGCGACCGGCGCTCACGATCCCTTCCTCGCCCTCGGCGTTCCGCCTCGGCTCGACCTCGACGAGGCCGAGCTGGAGCGACGCGTCCTCGACCTTCAACGCCGGCACCACCCCGACCGTGTGCCGCCCGAGGAGCGCGAAGCGGCGGAGGCCCGCGCCGCCGACGTCAACGCCGCCTACCGCGCGTTGCGGAGCCCGCTCGCGCGGGCGAAGGCGTGGCTGGAGCTCCGCGGCGTCCGGCTGGACGCCTTCCGCGGCGGGCCGCCGGGGCCGCTCGCCATGCGCGGCTTCGAAATCCAAGAGGCGGCGGAAGAGCTTCGAGCCGGCGACGAGAAGGCCTCCGAAACTCTCCGCGCGCTCGAGCGCGCCGTAGCCGCC
>DASPNK010000622.1:0-2310 GCA_035626575.1 Planctomycetota bacterium
GCGCCGCCGCGCGAAGCGTCGACGCGGCGCAGATTTCGCCGGGGCGAGCCGTTTCGCGGGCGCGACGCGGCCGAATGGCGTCTCCCGCCGCCTCTCTTACGGCGCGTAAGCGACGCTTTTCCGACGCGGGGGAGCGAAGGATAGACTTGCGCCGATCGCCGACCGCCGCCGCCTTCGCGCCGGCTCGAGCCCCGCCGGCGTCCCCCTCAGCCCATGGTCACGACGTTCTCCCGCCGCTCCCTCCGCGGCGCGCTCGCGCTCTTCGTCCTCGTCGCCGGCCCGGCCGGCCAGGTCTGCAATCCCGCGTGGACGCCCGGTCAGTTCCGCGGCGCCGGCCCCGACGGCAAGGTGAATGCGGCGCTCTGGCACGACGACGGCTCCGGCCCGGCGCTCTACCTCGGAGGCGCGTTCACCGGCGCGGGGCTCGCCGTGTCGCCGAACCTCGTGCGCTATCGCAACGGCGCGTGGGAGACGGTCGGCGGCGGGGTCGGCGGCGAGGTGTGGGCGCTGGCGACGCATGACGCGGGATCGGGGCCTCAACTCTGGGTCGGCGGCGCGTTCGCGTCCGCCGGCGGCGCGACGGCCGGCAACCTCGCCGTGTGGAACGGCGCCGCGTTCAGCCAGCCGGCGGGCGGCGGCCTTTCCGGCCCCTGCCGCGCGCTGCTCTCCGCCGACCTCGGCGCCGGCGCGACGCTCTTCGCCGCAGGCGACTTCCTGACCGCGGGCCTCGTCGCGGCGACGCGCGTCGCCGCCTGGCAGGGAGGCGCGTGGTCGGCGCTCGGCGCCGGGGTGACCGGCGGCGGTCAGACCGCCGTCAACGCGCTCGCGGCGTACGCGAGCCCGACGGGCGCGGTCGTGGTCGCCGGCGGGTCGTTCGCCGTCGCCGGCGGCGTCGCGGCGAGCAACGTCGCGGCGTGGAACGGCGCCGCCTGGTCGGCGTTCGGCGCGGGATGCGCGGGCGGCCCGGTGAACGCGCTGGCGACCTACGCCGAGCCGACGGGCGTGAAGCTCTTCGCCGCCGGCGGATTCTCCACGGCCGGCGGCGCGCCCGCGGCGCGCATCGCGCGGTGGAACGGCGCGGCCTGGGCGACGCTCGGCGCGGGCCTCGGCGGCGCGGCGTCGGCGCTCCGCGTGTTCGACGACGGGACGGGGCCGGCGCTCGTCGTCGGCGGCGCGTTCGCGACGGCGGGGGGCGCGCCCGCGGAGCGGCTCGCGAGCTGGAACGGCGGCGGCTGGACGTCGTACGCGCCGGGGCCCGGCTGCGCCGGATGCGCGACGCCCGCGACCGTCGCATGCCTCGCCGCCGACGGCGTCGGCCCCGCGGCGTCGCTGTGCGTCGGCGGTCAGTTCGCGACGGTCGGCGCCCTCGCGACCGAAAACGTCGCGCTCCGCTCCGGCGGCGCCTGGTCGGCGCTCGGCGCGGGGACGGCGACGCAGGCGCCCATCGCCGCGCTCGCGACCTTCGACGACGGCGGCGGGACGAAGCTCTACGCCGGCGGCGCGTTCCTCGCGGCGGGCGCCGTTCCCGCGGCGCGCGTCGCGACGTGGGACGGCGCGGCGTGGTCGGCGGTCGGCGCGGGGACGGACGGTCCGGTGAAGGCGCTGACGACGCACGACGACGGCTTCGGCGCGGCGCTCTACGCGGCGGGCGCGTTCGCCGCCGCGGGCGGGGCGCCGGCGCTTCGCGTCGCGCGGTGGAACGGCTCGACGTGGACCGCGCTCGGCGGCGGGCTCGGCGGCGGCATCCAGGGCGCGACCGCGCTCCTCTCGTTCGACGACGGATCCGGGCCCGCGCTCTACGCGACCGGGGACTTCGCCACGGCCGACGGCGCGCCCGCCGTCCGCGTCGCGAAGTGGTCCGCCGGCGCGTGGGCGCCGCTCGCGCCGGCGCCCGGCGGGTTCGGCGACGTCGGCTTCGCGCTCGCCGCGTTCGACGACGGGACCGGCTTCGGCACGCGGGTCTTCGTCGGCGGCACGTTCGGCGTCCGCGTGTGGACCGGCGCGGCGTGGCAGGACGTGGGCGGCGGCGTCGGCGGCGTCTGCCGCGCGCTGTGCGTCCACGACGACGGCGCCGGGCCGAAGCTCTACGCGGGCGGCGCGTTCGACGTCGTCGCCGGCGCCGCGACCGCGTCGGTCAAGAAACTCACGCTCGCGGGGTGGAGCGCCGTCGGCGCCGCGCTGCTCGGCGGCACGACCCCCGGCGTGTATTGCCTCGCGTCCTTCGACGACGGCTCGGGGCCGAAACTGCACGCGGGCGGCCAGTTCACGACCGCGGCGGGCGTGCAGACGGGGCGCGCCGCGCGCCTGATC
>DASPNK010000623.1:0-3515 GCA_035626575.1 Planctomycetota bacterium
GCCGCGGCCCGCGCGGCGCGCGCGACGCGCACTTCGCGGAGACCGCGCCAGAGGATCCCCACCAGGCGCGGCGCCACGCGCCACGGCACGAGGCGCGACGTCTCGTCGCCGTACACGGCGCGCACCGGCACGTCGACGACCGTCTCGCCGGCCGACGCGAGCTTGACCAGCAGATCGTTGGGGAAGCCGTACCGCGGCCAGAGCCGCGCGAGGTCGACGCGCGCGAGCGCCGCGCGCGTGATCGCCGCGTAGCCGCACTGGCTGTCGCCGATGCGATACCCGGTGGCCGCCCGCGTCATCGCCGACAGCGCGCGATTGCCGCACCAGCGCACCCACGGCATCGCGCGGAACGTGCCCCGCCGAAGGAACCGGTTGCCCTTGGCGTACCCGGCGCCGCCGTCCAGCGCGTCGAGCAGCGCGGGCAGGTCGGCGGGGTCCATCTGCGCGTCTCCCGCCATGACGACGCAGGCGTCGCCCGGCGCGCCGCCCGCCGCGAGGAACGCGCGGTACCCGTCGACGATGGCCGCGCCCACGCCGCCGTTTTCGGTGCGGCGGACGACCTGCGTCCGGGCTCCGCCGGCGGCGCGCGCGCGCGCGGCGGTGGCGTCGCGCGACGCGTCGTCGACGACGACGACGCGATCGACGAAGTCGGGGACGCCGGCGAGCGTGCGTGCGATCAGCCGCTCTTCGTCGAACGCGGGGACGACCGCCCAGACGGCGCGGCCGTTACGCACTCGGCTTCTTTCCGCGGCCGATCAGGCGCGCGAAGCGCGCGCGGTCGTCGGCGTCGAGCACTCCGAACGCCGCGAGCAGCGCGAGAAACGCGGCGGAGGCGACGGCGAAGATCGCGACGGTGAGCCCCTTGGCGACGAGCGTCGGCGCGAGCACGCCGTTTGCATTCATGGAGTAGCCGACATGGGCGAGGAATCCCGGGCGGCCGAGGAAGGTCGCGCGGTCGAGGAGCAGATGCGGGATCGCGCCCGCGAGCGCGCCGGCGACGAGCGTGCGCGCCGCGACGCCGAGGTCGAGGCCCGCGCCCCACCGCCTGCGGTGGTAGACCTGCATCGCGATCCACCCGACGACCATCGCCGCCGCGGTAGCGACGGCGGCCGGGACCTGCGCGTCGCGGCCGATCAGCAGCGCCGCGAGCGGCGCCTGCACGGCGACGATCAATCCGACGAGCAGCACGCTCGCCTGCGGCCGGCCCGACGCCGTCACCACGCTGAGCATGATGAAGAACACCGAGAACGCGACGTACCCGAGCACGAGGATGCGCAGCGCGGGCGCGGCGCCGGCCTCGTATTCCGGACGGTACAGGAGCGTGATCGCGCGGCCCGGGGCCGCGGCGAAGCACGTCGCGATCATGGTCGCGATGATCAGCGCGTACTTGGTGACGCGCCGGACGTAGAGCCGGAGCTTCTCGGTCTCTCCGGCGGCGAGGCCGCTCACCAGCGGGAAGATCACGAACGTGATGGCGAAAACGGCCTGGTACGGGATGGCCGAGAAGAGCCGCGCCGCCTGGTACTCGCCCGACAGGCGCTCCTTCAGCTCCGCCACCGCCGCGGCGGAGAGCTCGGGCCGATCGAAGAGCAGGTTGACGAGCTGCAGATCGCCGAGCGTGATGAACGCCACGCCGCCGCTGAACAACATCGTGAGGATCTGGAAGCGGAACAGGTCCGCGGCGCGGATCGGGGGCTTCCCCGCGGCGACGTCGGGCGCGTCGTCGATCGGGCCCGGCTTGCGGGTCATCGCCAGGCTCATGCCGAGCACGCAAAGGGACGCCGCCGCGAACCCCGCGACGCCCGCCTCCGGCTTGCCGCCGAAGAGCCCGCCCGCGAAAAGGGCGAAGCCGGCGATGAGCGCCACCTTCAGCGTCGAGTACGTCAGGTCGACCGCCGCCTGCCGGACGTAGAGGCGGCGTCCGGTGAAGGACCCCATCGGCACCGCGTAGAAGGCGTACGCGAGAAAGATCACCGACGCGATGCGAAGCGGCGCCCCGACGTTGGGGTTCTTGTGCCAGACGTCGGCGATGATCGGCGCGCCGAAGAACAGGAGGAGGAAAAGCGCCCCTGCGAACGTCGCCTGCAGGCGGAACGCCGCACGACGGACGGCGGTCGCCCGCGACGGGTCCCGCCCGGTGAACGTCGCGACCGCCTGCGTGGTCCCCTGGTAGACGACGGCGTTGAAGATGCCGGCGAAGCTCGTGGCGACGGCGTAGAGGCCGTAGAGGCCTTTGCCTTCGTCCTCCGTCACGCCCCGAGCCATGATCGACTGGAGCGCGGACTGGATGACGAACCCCGAGGCCAGGAACCAGAACTTGGAGAGCGTCAGCAGCGCGGCGCCGCGACCCACGACCTTTTCGAGGTCGGCGTCGGCGACGGCGGCGGCGGGGGGCGCCACGGCGTCTCGCGTCAAGGAAATGGCTCTTTTCCGGATCTGTTTCGCGTCGCCGACAAGCGCTCGCGGCGGCGGATTATAGGCGGCCGCCGGGCCGCCTCCACCGCCCGCGACACGGAGCGACGCCTCTCCATCGGCGCCCGCGCGCTCCGGCCTTCGCGCCCGGATCGATCACGCCTTCCGGAGCAGGCGGCGCAGCGTGCGGCGGATCTCGGCGGCATGAGGGGCCGCGGCGCGCCACGACCCGAGGTCCCTCTTCACGCGGAAGCACTGCCGCAGCGCGACGAAGCAGAGCACCGCTTTCGTCAGCGCCGCGCCCGCGAGGCCCCAGTGCTTCCGGTACAAGGCGATGCGGTTGCGGTGCCATTCGGCGCCGAAGTCGGCGAACTTGCGCGTCGAGCCGCCTTCGCGATGCGCGACGACGGCGTCGGCGAGGTACCAGCTCTTCAGTCCGAGGGCGTCGAGGCGCATCGACCAGTCGACATCGTTGAAGAACAGCCAGAGGCGTTCGTCCATCGGGCCCAGACGGTCGACGACGTCGCGACGCAGGACGAGGCAGGTGCCCGGCGGCTGCTCCACGGCGCGCGACGATTCATGGTCGAAGTCGCGGTAGCGGTACCGGCGCAGCTCGCGGCTTTCGGGGAACCACGCCTGGAGCGGCGTGTCCCACCACAGCGCCGTGCGCAGCCGCGGAAAGCGCATGCACGCCCGTTGCGTCGCGCCGTCGTCGAAGTTCACGAGCCGCGGCGCGACCGCGCCGACTTCCGGATGCGCGTCGAGGAACGCGCAGAGCTTCGGCAACGCGTCGGGCGCGACGCGGGTGTCCGAGCCGAGCAGACAGATCCGATACCCGCGCGCCGCGCGCAGGCCCTGGTTGACGCCGCGGGCGTAACCGACGTTCTCCGCATTGCGGACGAGGCGCACCTCGGGGAATTCGGCCGCCGTCATGTCGGCCGAACCGTCCGACGACGCGTTGTCGATGCAGACCACCTCGACGGTCAAGCCGCCGCGGCCGCGCCGGAGCGCGTCGAGGCAGGTCCGCAGGTCGTCTTTCGTGTTCCACGAAAGGACGACCACGGAGAGGTCGGGGACGGGAGGACAGCCGAACACGCTTCCGG
>DASPNK010000624.1:0-21064 GCA_035626575.1 Planctomycetota bacterium
CGAAGAGGTCGCCGACGATGCCGTAGGTCGCCGTCTTGAAGATCGGCGCCTCGGGATCGCGATTGATGGCGACGATGACCTTCGACGTCCGCATGCCCGCGAGATGTTGGATGGCGCCGGAGATGCCGGCCGCGATGTAGAGCGTCGGTGCGACGGTCTTTCCCGTCTGACCGACCTGCGCCGCGTGGTCGCGCCAGCCGAGGTCGACGACCGCGCGCGACGCGCCGACCGCGCCGCCGAGGACCGCCGCCAGTTCCTCGAGAGGTTTGAAGCCCTCGGGGCCGCCCACGCCGCGGCCGCCCGAAACCACGACGTCGGCTTCGGCGACGTCGAGCGCGCCGCCCGCGCCGGTCGCCAGAGAGACTGCGACGGCGCGCACGTGCTCGGGATCGCCGGGAACGACGAGCGTCACGGGCGCGGTGCGCCCCGGCTGCTCCGGCGCGGCCTCGAAGGCCTTGGGGCGCAGGGTCAGGACGCAGACGTCGGCGTCGGCGCCGACCGTCGCGACGGCCTTGCCCGCGTAGACCGGACGGCGGGCGACGACGCCGCCCTTTTCCACGACCGTCGACGTGCAGTCGGCGGCGTAGGGCGCGTCGAGCTGCGCCGCGAGCCAGGGCCCGACGTCGCGTCCGACGGTCGTTCCGCCGAGCAGGATCAGACCGGCGCCCGACGCCTCCGCCGCGCGCTGCAGCGCGCGACCCCACGCGGCGCAGTCGTAGGCGCCGAGATAGCCCTGGTCGACCGCGAAGACGCGGTCGGCGCCGCGCGCCGCCGCCAGGCCGGCGAGACTCTGGACGCCCGAGCCGACGAGCGCCGCCGACACGTCGCCGCCCGCGGCCGACTTCAGCCGAAGGGCTTCGCCGAGCGCCTCCCATGACGCGTTCTTGACGCGACCGTCGCGCGCCTCGACGAACACGAGGATTCCGGGTTTCATCGCACGCGGCCTTTCAGAGGACCTTGGATTCGTTGCGGAGCGCGTCGACAAGCTTCGCGGTCGCCGCCTTGCCTTCGCCCACGATGCGGCCGGGCGCGCGCTCCGCCGGCGGCTCGAGCTTGAGCGTGCGCAGTTTCGGCGCGGGCGCGTCGACCGACTCCTGGACGAGCGGCTTGTTCTTCGCGCCCATGATGTCCTTGAGGCCCGCCGCCCGCGGCTTGTTCAGCCCCTTGTCGGCGGTGATCACCGCGGGAAACGCGCCTTCGACGTTTTCCAGCCCGCCTTCGATCTCGCGCGCGGCGGCGAACGTCGCGCCGCGGGCCTCGAACTTGACGACGCGCGTCACGACGGGCATGCCGAGCAGCGCGGCGAGCATCGGGCCGACGGCGCCCTGGTCGTCGTCGACCGACTGCTTGCCGCAGAAGATCGCGTCGGGCTTCGCGTCCTTCAGGCGCGCGGCGAGGAGCTTCGCGACGCCGAGCCCGTCGACCGGGCCCTTGGGCGCCAGCAGCACCGCGTCGTCGACGCCCCTGGCGAGGCACGCCCGCAGGTCCTTCTGCGCCTCGGCGGGGCCGACGGTGATCACGGTCACCTTGCCGCCCTGCTTCTCCTTCAGCTTCACGGCCTCCTCGACGGCGAACTCGTCGAAGGGGTTGATCGTGAACTGCACGCCTTCGGGATCGATGCGGAGGCCGTCGGCGTGGACGCGGATGCGGGTCGCGGTGTCCGGCACGCGCGAGAGGCAGACGTAGAGGTTCATAAGCGGGTCGGCCGCGAAGGGAAAAAGCGCGGGCGCACACGGCGTTTCCCGCGGGAAATGGGGTCGGAATGGTAGGCGCGTCGAGGGGTTCGGACAAGAATCGCTCCGCCCTCCGCGCCGCCGTAAGAATGCGCCGACGCGCGTCTCATGCAGGTCCTGACGGGGCTCCGATTACGATGACGACCGCCGCGGCGCCGTCGCAGGCGCCGCCGTACCGGAGACTCACCCATGCCGTCCGTCGTCACCGCGCTGCGCCCCGCGTGCGCCGCGTTCCTGTTGTGCGCCCTGGTCCCCGCACAGGAGACGCGCCCCGCCCCGGACCCGGCGAAGGCCGCGCTCGAGGCCGAGGAGGCGCGCCACGCGGAGCGCATGAAGGGCATCGAGAACGCCGAGCGCATCCTGCGGGAGAAGGGCAACGAAGCGGGGCTCAAGGGGGTGCTCAAGCAGAAGGAGCAGGAGAAGGAGCGCCACGCCGAAGCGAAGGAGAAGATCCGCCGCGGCGAGCTTCCTCCCCGGCCCGCGAAGCCCGACGTTCCTCCGACTCCGCGCCCCGACCGCCCGAAGGAGCGACCGACCGACGACCGCGTCGAGCGTCTCGAGCGCATGCTCGAGGAGGCGCGCGCGAAAGGCGACGCCCGCGAGATCGAGCGTCTCGAGCGTCACCTGAAGGAGCAGAAGGAGCGGAGCGCCCGCGAAGGCCGCCGCGACGGCGGGCGTCCCGAAAGCCGTCCGGAACGTCCGGAGCGCCCTGAGCGCCCCGATCGCCCGGAGCGACCGGGCGATCCGAAACCGGACCGCCCCGATCGCCCGGAGCGTCCCGAGCGTCCGGAACGCCCGGAGCGTCCTGAGAAGACCGAGAAGCCCGGCCGTCGATGACCGCGACGGCGCTTCCCTCGGAAGCGCCGTTCCCTTCAGGATCGCGGAGGCCCGCGCGCGGCGCCCTGCGCCGCGTCGGCCCCGCATCGTCGCGCTTCCGCGGGCGCCCGTCCGACCTCCCGGCGCCGACGTCTCCGCCCGCGCCCTTCGGGTCAGCCGCCGCGGACCCCGCGCAACGGCCCGTCGAGCGCCCCGCCGGCGCCGAGCTCCAACAGCACGTAGCGGCGGTCTTTCCAGAGCAGCACGTTGCGGAGGACGCGGACGAGGCGGAGGTCGAGCCCCTGTCCGTCGTCGCGCAGCAGCGCGTCGCGGATCGCGGCTTCGAAGATCGGCTCCGCCGCGCGCCGCACGCGGCCGGCGGCGTCCAGCAACCGCGGATCGACGGTCATCGCGCGCCACGCCTCGCGCACGCGCGCGTCCTCGAGAAACACCGAGCGGGCCAGCCGACCGAGCGCGGCGCGCACCTCGGGGTCGTCGGCGATCCGTCCCGCCGCGCGCGCGAGCGCGTCGCGCAGCGCCGGATCGTCGAAACCCTCGCGCGCGCCTCGCAGAGCCGCCGCGGCGATCTCGGGCGCGCGGCGGCGCACGATCGGCAGGGCCTGCGTCCGCAGCGTCTCCTCCATCTCCTTCTCGAAGCTGCGTTCGTCGCCGAGGCCCGCCGCGTCTTTGGTCCGCGCCCACGCCGCGCGGAAAAGAGCGGCGAGGCCGAGCTCGCGCACGAGCTCTTCGGCGAGGCCGGCCGCGGCGGCGCCCGTCGCCGCCTCGACGCGCGGCCAGAGCGCGGCGTCGAGCGCCGGTTTGAGTTCGGACTCGAAAACCTCGACGCGAAGGCGTTCGACGAGGGGCGCCCACGTCGCGCGGTCGCGGGAGAAGGCTTCGGGCAGCGCCGCGGCGACCGCGTCGCCGAGTCGGAGCAACCCCTCCTTCAACGCCGGCGCCGCGACGGCGAGCGCGCTCTCTCCTTCGGTCTCCCACGCGGCGGCCAGCTCGCGCGCGACGCGGTCGCGCAGTTCCGGCGGCGTGAGCGTGCGCAGCGTCCATCCGAGATTGGAATCGGGGTGCATCGCGGCGGCGGCGCCGTCGGCGCGAAGCCGCTCGGCGGTGAACGGATCGAGGCGCAGCGACGCGACGTCGCCGGACGGACCCGCGGCCACGGCGTCCACGCGGCCGCAGTGGATCAACGCGTCCCCTTCGATGCGCAGCACCGGATCGCCCGGGACGAGCCCGCTGGGCCCGGCGTAGGCGGCGTCGGCGAACGCGGCGCGCGCGAGCAGCCCGTCCAACGCGCGCCGCCACAGGGTGCCCGCGCCTTCGACGCGCGAGAGCGGGGTCAGCACGGCCGACGCCGCCCCGAGCAGGACGACCGCGCCGAGCAGGCGGCGCGTCACCGCGCGGCCTCCGACGGCGACAACGCCGACTCCGGGACCCCCGCGGCGCGCAGCGCGTCGAAGAGCCCTTCGGGATCTCCGCAGGAGAACAGCAGGTCGGCGCCGCGGCGCCGTCGAACGCGGACCGCGGGTCCGCCGCGCACCGTCAGCGGCCACGCGCCCCCGCGACGGAGCGTCGCGCCGAGGTCGAGAGCCGCCGCGCGTTCCAACGACGCGCTGCGCAGCTCGGCGAGAGGCGTTCGGACCTTGAGCGCGCGGAACCCGACGACGAGCGCCTCCGGCGTGACGACCACCGCCAGCCGCTCGAAGTGGAACGTCAGCAGCAGAAAGACGGCCGCGCCGCAGAACACCGCGAACCGTCTCGCTTCGCCGGGCCCGCCGATCGGAGCGGGGAGATGCGGCGCGGCGAGGAACGCCGCGGCGATCGCGAGCCCTGCGAAGAACGGCGCCGGGGCGAGCCGCTCGCAACGGAGGAAAGGCAACCGAGCGTTCACGAAGCCGCGCTCGAAGAACCGTCGCGCACGATCGTCGCCCAGAACCGGCCGGCGGGCCCGCCGCCCGCCGCGCGGTGGGAGAAGAAGCGGTCGCTTTCGCAGCGCGTGCAGGGCGGCGTCGGCGGCGCCCCCGGCACGCCGAGCGCCGCCAGCTCGGCGGCGAGGAAGCGGCGGAGGTCGACGCGCCGGCCGTCGACGGCCTCGGGCGTGGTCGCCGCGAAGCGCGCCGCGACGTCGGGGCCTGTTTCGAAGCAGCACGGTCCGATCGACGGGCCGAACGCCGCGCACAGCGACCGCGGCGGCGCGTCGAAGCGCGCGGCGAGCGTCTCCACGAGCCGGCGCGCGACTCCGGCGACGGCGCCGCGCCATCCGGCGTGCGCCAGGCCGACGACGCGGCCGTCCTCCGACGCGAGGAACACCGGGACGCAGTCGGCGAAGCCCGCGACGAGGGCTACGTCGCGCGACGACGTCGCGAGCGCGTCGACGTCCTGCGCTTCGAGCCGCCCGGCGGCGTCGACGACCGCGACCGCGTCGCCGTGCACCTGCCGCGGGACGGCGGTGCGCTCCAGCCGGAAGCCGACCGCCGCCGCGAAGCGACGCCGGTTCTCGGCGACGGCCTCCGGCGCGTCGCCCGTCGAAGGCGACAGGTTCAACGACGCGAACGGCCCGTCGGACACGCCGCCCGCGCGGGTCGACGCCGCGGCCCGGACGCCGCGCGGCGTGCGCGTCCAGGCCGGCGTCCAGAGCTCGATCACGGAACGAGCGTGGTCGCCGCGGTCGTCGAGAAGCGCAGGGCGCCCGCGGCGGGATCGTAGGTCGCGCCCTGGAACCACAACGTCACGCCCGCCAGCGCGGGAAGGTTCGGGACGACGCCCGCCGTCGCGGCCACGCCCGCGCCGTCGAGCACGCCGTCGGCGAGGGGGATGAGCGACGCGACGTCGAGCCGCAGCGCCATCTGCAACGGCCCCGACGGCGGCAGGAATCCCGGCGCGAACGCCGCGGCGAGGACCCACGGGCGTCCCGGCTCGCCGTGCAGCGCGAGCGTCGCGGCGGCCCCGAGGCTCGCGAAGGACGGCGCCAGAAGAAGCGGCATCGCGCCTTCGTAGACGACGACGGACGACGCCGCGTCGGTCGTGATCGTCGCATCGCAGCCCGCCGCGCGGATCGTCGAGCCGCCCGTCGCCGAGGCGCGCGCGATCTCGGAGCGCGACAGCTCGACGTCCGAACCGATTTCCGCCGACACGTCGACGAGCTCGCCCCACGCGGCCGAACTTTGCAGCGCCACGGCGCCGGACGACGCGACGCGCAGCGCCGGCGCGTCCTGGCCGGACTGCAGATCGCAGGCGTCGAACAGCACGGTCCCGGTCGACTGGAGGATCTCCGCCGCGGGCCCGGCCCCGCCGACCCCGACGATCGACAACCCCTGGAACTGCACGCCGCCGCTCGCGAGCCCGACGACGCGCAGCGGCGCGCTCGCGGCGTCGATGAACACCGGCCCGGCGCCGTCGGCGACGATGCGCAGCCCGCCGAGGGGCGCCTGCGTCACGGTGAAGGAGGGGTACGTCCCCGGGGCGAGCCGCACGGTCGCGTGGCCCGTTCCGAGGGCGAGCGCGGCCGCGACGGCGGCGGCGGGCGTCGCGTAGTCGCCCGTCGGTCCGACCGACAGCACGTTCGGCGGCAGCGGCGCCGCGAGGAAGGAGGTCGTGGCCGAGGCGAGCCCGAGCACGACCGACGCGCCGTGGGTCAACACGGCCGACAGCCGGTACTCGTACGGCTGGCCGCCCGGAAGCGGCTGATCGAGGAACGCGTAGGTCGAGGGCCCCGCCGCCGTCGGGGCGTGCACGACCGCGAAGTCCCCCGCGGGCAGGTCGCGGCGCTCCAGATCGAAGCGCTCGACGTCCGTCTCCGCGACCGTCGTCCAGACCAGCGCGACCGAGAACGGACCCGGCGTGGCGACGAAGCTCGACGCCGCGGGCGCGGGCAGCGTCGCCCACGTGACGCGGTTCGCCGGATCGTCGTCGAACGGCTCGCCCGCGAAGGCGCCCGTCGCGCCCGCGAGCACGACCGGCGTGCCGAACGGCGCGCGGACGTTCGCCGCGCCGGGCGCGGACGCCGGGTCGAGGAACACGAGATGCCGCAGCTCGGTCGGGGCCCCGCCCGCCGCCGCGCGGCGCACGTCGAGCAGCACGCCCGCCGGCGCGGGCGTCGTCAGCACGCCCCCGCGGAAGTCGTCCGGCGCCGGGTCGAGCGTCGCGGTCACCTCGATGACGAAGCCCTGCGGCGCCGGCCGCTCGAGGACGAAGTTGCGCGCCGCGAGCCCGCCTTCGACCCGGACGTCGAAGCCCGCCGCGCCGGTTCCGACGATCTGCGCGGGCGCGGCGGGCGAACCGGCGAGCCGGAGCGTCGCGCCGGCGGGCACGACCAGGGGCGCGGCGTCGCCCAGCTCGAGGCGCCCGCCGACGTCGATCGCGACCTCGCCTGCTACGGCGAACGCTGTGGCGGGGACGCGCAGCGTCGCCGTCGTGACGCGAAGCCCGGCGCCCGCCGCGATCTGCACGAGATCGGCGTCGAACTCGAGGTCCTGCGACACGGTGGCCGTCCCGGCGGCGATCTCGAGCGTCGCGAAATGCAGCGTGCCGAACGGCGTCTTCGCCATCAGCGCCGTCCCTGCGGGGTCGTCGAGGCGCACGCGGCCCGCGGTCGGCGCGAACGAGTCGCCGGCGTGCCACGCGCCGCCGCAGTTCAGGTTGGCCAGCCCGCCGACCGCCGTCTGCGTGATCTCGACGTCGCCGTCGACGTCGAGGATCGCCGCGGGGTCGAGGCAGACGAAGGCGCCGTTTTCGAGCACCGCGTTGCCCAGGACGCGCGCGACGACGCCGGGCGGAACGAACGCGAAGCCTTCGACGAGCGTGAGCTCGGCGGTCTCGAAGGGGAGCGTCCCGCCCAGTTGCAGCGAGGCGAGGCCGCTCTGCAGATCCGCGCGGACGGGCGGGAACGGGGCGGCGCCGCCGATCTCCGCGCTCGCCGCGCCTTCGCAGACGACCTGCGTGACATGGATCATCTGGCCGAATACCAGGACGTCGTCTTTGAAAACGTGCGCGGCGTCGCCGCCGTCGAAGGACCCGCTCGCCGACACCGTGAACGGCCCGTCGAAAGTGCACGGCGCCGCAGACTGCAGCACGCCGTCGACCAGCGTCGAACCCGCGACGTGCAGCCCCCCGACGTCGACGTCGACCGTCGCGCCGGCCGTGGCCGCGAGGTTGCGGATCGCGCCGGCCGGCGTCTCGACGGTCACGTCCTGCGCGGCGCCCGCGCCGTCGAACGTCAACGTGCCCGAGGCGGGCGCGAAGCCGGCGCCGTAGGTGAGATTCCCAGAGAGGCGGATCTCCGCCGCGCCCGTGGTCTGAGAACGGACGGTCAGGTCGCCGTCGACGTCCAGCACGGCGCCCGCGCCCGTCTCGAAGGTTCCGAGGGCGTCGAGGTCGGCGCCGCCCGTCACGTGCAGCGTCG
The DNA here is from genome assembly GCA_035626575.1 of Planctomycetota bacterium. Lineage (GTDB taxonomy): Bacteria > Planctomycetota > CAIWVZ01 > DASPNK01. The sequence continues at coordinate 7,963 of DASPNK010000624.1, forward strand.
CGCCGTCGCCGACGCGGAGTCCGCCCTTCTGCAGGTACAGCGAGGCGACGGTCGGCGACGGCGCCGCGGCGCCGCCGAAGACGACGACGCCGGCGTCCTTGGCGACGCGCACGGCGGGGAAGGCGGAGACCGACAGCACCGCGGCCGACGCCGCGCCGTCGAACTCGTACGCGCCGTCGGGGACGAGCCCGCCGAGGCAACTGAAGTCGGAGGCGAAGGTCTGCGTGAAGGGGCCTGCGTCGAAGACCGCCCCCGCCGCGACCGTCACCGGACCGTCGAAATCGTACTGCGCGGCGGCCGTCGTGACGCCGCCGGCGAACGTGACCGACGCCGCTCCGAAGCGCTTGGAGAGCGACGCGCCCTGAAGGTGCCGGACGCCGGGCCCGGCGAAGACGATCGAGCCGGAGGGCGGCGTGAACGCGTCGTCGGAGGCCCAGTCGCCCTGCACGACGAGCGCCACGAAGCCCGCGGTCGTGCCGGCGAAGCTCGCCGCGCCCGCGACCTGCAGCGGCGTCGTCCCGGGGGCCGAGGCGAAGACGCCGCCCTGCGCGGTCAACGCGCCGACGGCCGTGTTCGAACCGACGGTCAGCGACCCCGAGGTGAGGAGAAGCTCGCCGGCGACGGTCACGCCGGCGACGGTCGCGCCGCCGCCGCTCTTCGCCGCTTCGAGGGCCGGCAGCGGCGCGACGGAGGCGACCGTCGCCGGCGTCGCGCCGTCGAGCACGAAGCGGGAGACCGCCGCCGCCGCGAGCGCGCCCTGAAGGTCGAGGTCGGCGCCCACCGCATGCGCGAACGCGCCGGCGTCGAAAGTCCCCGCCGCGGCGACGGCGAGGTCGCCGTCGACGTCGAGCGCCGAGATCGTCTGCAGCGTTCCGGACTGCACGAGCAGGTCGCCGGCGACCGTGAGCGCGTCGGCGACGACCGTCACGCCGGCGGGCTTCGCCACGATCAGGCCGGGGACCGCGCCGCCGACCGCGGCGCCGCCGAGGCCGTCGAGCAGCACCGCGTCGACGCCGCGCAGCGCGCCCTGCACCGCGAGGTCGCCGCCGACCGAGGCGGCGTTCGCCACGAGGTCGCCGGCCGGGCTGACCGTCACCGCCCCGCCGACCGCGAGCGTCGCGAAGCGCGCCGTGCCGGAGACGACCGCGAGGTCGCCGAGGACCGGCACGGAACCGAACTGCACGACGACGCCCACGGGTTTCGCCACCTGCACCGCGGGCAGCGCCGTCGCGACGGAGACGGTCGCGCCGGCGGATCCGTCGAACTTCAGCAGCCCGGTCGCGGAGAACGCGCTCGAGCCGAGGAGGTCGCCGCCGAGCGCGTGATCGGCCCCGCCGAGGTCGAGAGTTCCCGCGAGCGCGTCGACGTCGCCGTCGACGTCGAAGGACGCCGTCGCAATCAGCTGCCCCGCGACGTCGACGTCGCCCGTCGCGCGCAGGCCGGACGCCGAGACGACGCTCGACGCCTCGACGGCGACATGGACGTAGGCCCCGACGCCGGAGACGGCCTGCGCGCCGGACCCGACGAAGCGCACCGTGCCGTCGTTCGGCGCGAAGGCGGCGTCGGTCGCGCAATCGCCCGCGACTTCCAGCTCGAAGCGCGCCGCGACCGCGCACGACGCGAAGCTCGCGGCGCCGGTCACGGCGAACGTCGCGACCCCGTCGGACGACGCCAGCGCGCCGCCGACCGCGTCCAGATCGCCCGCCACGTCGCACCGCACTCCGGCCGCGAGCGTGAAGGCGCCCGAGACGATCTCGAGGCGGTCGCAGCTCACGTCGTCGACGGCGACGACCTGCCCGCCTTCCACGCGAAGGACGGCGAGCGGGCCGGCGGCGTTCAAACCCTGCACGCCGGGCCCGATCAGCCGCACGCGGCCGGAAGTCGGCGCCACGCCTGCGGCGAAGGTCGCGTCGCCGCCGACGTCGAGGTTGAGGAGACCCGACGCGACGGAGCCGCCGAGGATCGACGCATCGCCCGTGACCACGAGAAGCGCCGCGGCGTCGGCGCAGATCAGAGCCGCCGGGGAAGTCCCGTCCGAGATCTGCAGGGCGGCGGCCGTCACGATCGCTCCCGCGGCGACGGTGAGCTGACCCTGGCACTTCACGAGGCCCTGGATCTCCGTGGCGCCCAGCGTCGTGATCGCATCGTCGCCGATCGTGAAGTCGATGAACCGCCCCGCGTTCACGACGACGCCCGTCCCGGTCATCAGCACTTCGCCGGACGTCGGTTGGAAAGCGGCGTCCGCGCTGAAGCCCGCGGTGCAGAGGAACGAGGCGTGACCGGTCACCGAGGTCCCCGAAAAGGTGATGCCCGGCGCTCCGAAGAACTCGGTCGAGGCGGGGTCGGCGGCGTAGCTCCCGCCGGCGAAGACGGCGACGCCGCCGAAACTGACGCCGTGGCTCCCGACGTCGAGCGCGCCGCCGAGGAGCGTGAAGGCGCCGTTCCACCCGGTGAACGCTCCGACCGTGATGGTCGCGCCGGCCTTGTCCAGCACGAGCGACGGGTCCGGCGCCTTACTCACGTCGAGCAGGATCGACGTCGGTCCCGTCAGTCGCAGTTCGCCCGTGCCGCCGATGTCGTCCGACACATGGAAGTGCCCCCACACCTCGAGGGTCGCCCCGGCCCCCACGAACAGAGCGTCGGTCGGGCTCGGCGCCGCCGCCGTCGCGATGAACAGCGAGGCGCAGGCCGCCGTTCCCGCCGTCGCCCGCGGATACAGCGGCCGACCGGACAGGATGGTCACGTCGTCGGCGGCGGTGGGGACGGCGGCGGTCGACCAGTTGCCGGCGTCGAACCAGTCGTCGCTGACGGCGCCCGTCCAGTCGTTCTGTCCCGCGGCGGCGCATGCGGCGACGGCGGCGACCGCGAGGATGCGGACGCCGTGGAGGGGGGAAGACATCAGGGGAACCTCCGGGGCGGCGGGGCGCGGGGGAGGCGCACCGGCTCTCCCGGGAGCGGGGAGGGCGCTGAGATGGTGTCAGAAAAAGGCGAAGAACGCGCCCTCCGCTTTTTTTCCGCAGCCGCTTCCGCTCCGGCGTGGCCGACGCATCCACGGGACGCAACGAAAACCGCGCTGCGTCGGTCCGGAGCCTCGGCGGTCCCGGGCGGCGGCGCCGAGGTCGCCGGCTGCGCCTGATCGGGGGATCGGCGCGGCCGGCGGCCGCCTTTTCCTGCGCGCGGGAACGGCAATCTCCGCCCGCGCCCGCGACCCCTCCGATCCGGCGGCCCGAGGCGCCCAAGTCGGTACGGCGGAAGGCGCTTGCCGTTCCGGGCGAATCCGCCGACAGGTGCGCGGACCTCAGGGTCGCCGGATAGGCTCCACGGGCTCGGCCGCCGTCCGACGACGCCTGCTCCGGTCGCCCGCCCGATTTTTTCGAAGGCCGCTTCCGCTTCCGGCCGCCCGACGGATGCCTCCTCGGTGGGACGCGAGTGCGCCGCACCTGAAACCAAGGAGCTCGTCATGAACGTCCGCTTCCTCGCCTCCTTCGCCCTCGCCGCCGCCCTCGTCGTGCCGCCGGCCGTCGCCCAGTGCGGCGTCGACGACGGCTTCCAGGGGCCGTGTTGCGCCATCGCCAGCCCGACCTTCCCGGTCTTCCCGACGATGACCGTGTCGGGCCTCGGCGGCTCGCTGCTCAACTGCAGCCTCGACTGCTCCTGGACCACGACGATCTCGATCTCGCCGGTCCAGGTGCTCTGCGACTACTGGATCATGCCGATCTCGATCCTCGGCGGCACGGCCGCCGATCCGTCGATCCCGGGCGGCATGCTCCTCGCCAAGTACGCCCGCACCTGGACGGAGCTGGCGCCCGGCGGGCCGCTGCAGGTGTGGCGGTGGCTGGTCAACATGGACGCCGTCTACGCGCTGTCCGCCGCGGGCGGCGGGCCGCCGTGCAAGGTGCCGTTCTCGGCCCTCCCGCCGACCTCGCTGCCGGTGCACTACATGGGCCACGTCGACTACGCGCAGAACTGCGCGACCGGGACCTGGGAGGTTTCGGTGGTGCTGACCCACCTGTGCCCGACGGAGTCGCACGCGCCGTGGAGCGCGCGCCCGCTGCCGCTGCCCGCGGGGCTCGGGATGCGCACGTACCACTTCGTCGCCCCGGCGAACTTCGTGTTCGGCCCTTGCGCCGCGCCCGACGGCCCGATCTTCGCGGAAAGCGTGCGCTCGTCGCAGATCATCCCGGGCACGCCGTACCTCTGCCGCACCGAAGATCCGATCTTCCAGGGCAACCTGAGCCCGGCGTTCCAGGACTGCGCGTGCGGCACGACCGCGCCCCCGGGCGGTACGCCGATCTACCACCACCAGAACCTGTTCGCCCTCGCGGGAGCATGCGGCATCGCCTCGCCGACCACGTCGCTGCCGGTGCCGGGCATCCTTCCCACGGGTCTGCGGATGTTGTCGATCGGCTCCTGGATCGCGACCACGACCGGCCCCACCTACCCGGGTCCCGAATGCGTCGGCGTCTACACCGGCATCCTCATCTACTCGGACGTCTGCGGCATGCCCGCCTCCGGCCCGCTTCACGCGGTGATGGGCGTCGGCAACGTGGGCGGCTTTCCGATGGTCCCGTTCGCGCCGAATCCCGTCGCCACGGCGTTCATCGAATCGGTGGACCTCGCCAACATGCTGATCTTCCCGACCCTCGCGCCCGGCCTCGGCGCGCTCTTCGTCTCCGACAGGGTCTGGAGCTTCAACACCCTCTGAGCGACGCGGAATCGCCCCCGGGCGCCTCGCGCCCGGCCTTGGACGGCGGCGGCCCCTCGGGTCGCCGCCGTTCGTCGTTCGGGAGGCTTCGTAGACTCGCCTCCCCATGGTCGAAGACGTCGACGACGGCGCCGCGGAGACCGGCGCGACCGGCGCGCCGGGTGAACGCCGCGCCTACGCCACCTACGGCGGCCCCGTCGACACGGCGGGCGACGCGGCGGAGGCGGCGCGCCTTGCGGAAGCCTGGTCGGTCGACGACGCCGACGCCCGCGCCCTGACGCACGGGTTCCACGCCTACGCGGGGCGGATGCATCCTTCGACGGCCCGCCGGCTCCTCCGCGCGTTCGCGCCCGAAGGCGGTCGCGTGCTCGACCCGTTCTGCGGCGGCGGCACCGTGCTCGTCGAGGCCTACGCCGGCGGACGCGACGCGCTCGGCGTCGACGCCAGCCCCCTCGCCGTGCAGCTCGCCCGCGTCCGCACGGCGCCGCTCGACGCGGAGCGCCGCGCCGAACTGCTCCTTCGCGCCGAGCGCATCGCCGAGCGCGCGAAGACGATGGCGTTCGATCGGACGCCGCCCCGCGTCCCGCCCGGCGCCCGCGGCGAATTCGACCGCTTCGAGCCGCACGTCGCCTACGAGCTGTTCTCGCTGCGCGAGCCGCTCTTCGAAGAGGGTCAGCCCGACGCGTCGACGCGCGCGCTGCGCCTCTGCCTGTCGTCGATCCTGGTGAAGTGCCTGACGCGCGAGGCGCCTCTCGGCAAGGGCGCGCGGGAGGCCGGCGCGGCGCCCAAACCGCGTCGCATCGGCCGAGGCATGCCGTCGCGGTGGTTCGCGGATCGCGCGCGGGAGCTGGTCGACGGCCTCGCGGCTCTCGAAGCCGCCGCGCCGCCCGGGACGCCGACGCCGCGCGTCGAAGAGGCCGACGCCCGGCACCTCGAGGGCGTCGGCGCCGGGACCATCGATTTCGTCGCCAGCTCGCCGCCCTACGCGGGCGTCTACGACTACGCCGAGGAGCACGAGGTGCGCTTCACCTGGCTCGGACTCCCGCGGGAGCGGCTCGAGCGCACTCAGTGGGGGACGCGCCAGGCCGCAGGCGGCGCCGACGCCGAGGCGTGGAGCACCGGTCGCGCGCGCTGGATGGCGCAGCTCGCGCGCGTCCTCAAGCCGGGCGCTAGAGCGGCCCTCGTCGTCGGCGACGGCGTGGTCGAGGACGCGGCGGAAGACGCCGCCGAAGCGACGGCCGCCGCGGCGACGAGGGCCGGCCTGACCTTCGTCGCCCGGGCGTCGCAGCCGCGGCCGCCCGTGCACCCGGCGCTGGCCCGCGCCTTCCAGGGCCGCGTCCGCAAGGAGCACGTCGTGCTCCTCGCGAAAGCCTGAGCGCCGCGCGGGCGGCGACGCTCCGTCAGGCGAGCGCTCGCGACGCGGCGTGCACCGCCGCCGCGAGGCGCACCGCGTCGTGGACGTGGTCCTCTCCGAGGCCGCCTTTGAGCACCGCTTCTTCGTGGGCGCGGACGCAGAACTCGCAGCCGTTGATCGCGCTCACGGCGAGCGAGTACAGCTCGAGGTCGACCTTCTCCGACCGCGCCGCGCCGAGGCGGGTCATGCGAAGGCGTGCGGGCTTCCCGGCGTACGACTCCTTCCCGATCTGGTGCCGGAACCGGTAGTAGACGTTGTTCATCGCCATCAGCGCGGCGGCGGTGCGGGCGTCTTCGAGCACGCCGGGCGCCGCGCCCGCGTCGGCCGCGTCGGCGGCGAGCGCGTCGCGCAGCCCCGCATGCGGCGACGCGCAGGCCGCCGCGAGCGCGACGCCGTAGCGGCGATGCGCTTCGAGGGCGCCGCCTTCGCCGAGCAGGGAGGCGACGTTGAGGCGGAGGTCCCGCGCGTGATCGGGGAGTCCGTCGAGCAGGGCGGCGACGCGCGACATCACGCGACCTCCAGGGTCTTCTCGCCCTTCTTCCAGTTGCACGGGCACAGCTCGTCCGTCTGCAGCGCGTCGAGGACGCGCAGGACTTCGGGCACGCTGCGCCCGACCTTGAGGTCGTTCACCGCGACGAAGCGGATGACGTCGTCGGGGTCCACGATGAACGTCGCGCGGAGCGGGACGCCTTCGTCGGGATGGAGGACGCCGAGCGCCGTCGACAGCTCGCGCTTCACGTCGGCCAGCATCGGGAAGGGCACGTCTTTCAGGTCGGCATGGCTCCGCCGCCAGGCGAGGTGGACGAAGTGCGAGTCGAGGGAGACGCCGTAGAGGTGCGCGTCTAGGTCGCGGAAGTCGCGGTGGCGCTTCGCGAAGTCGGCGATCTCCGTCGGGCAGACGAACGTGAAATCCAACGGCCAGAAGAAGAGCACGCGCCAGGCGCCCTTGTGAGTCTCGTGCGTGATCTCCGCGAACTCGCGGCCCTGCTCGAGGCCGACGGCGGCCTGCAGGCGGAAAGGGGGCAACCGATCGCCGACGGTCTTCATAGGGTCTCTCCTGCGCCGGTCTTGGGCGCGTGGTGCGAGAAAGCACCGGTCGTGCCGCCACGATCGGGCGGTGACGTGACCGTCTCGCAGCCATAGATTTGCGCCGATCGGGCGCCGGGGCGGTCGCGTGACGCCTCACTGATTCGCCGAAATACCGTTGCCTTGGTCACCGGGATTTCGGTGGTGCGGTTACCGTGCCGGCCATGGCCGACGAACGATCGACCTCGCCCGCCGACGTCGCCGGCGACCTCAACGAATTGGCCCGACTCGCGGCCGACGACGGCGGCATGGACGCCCTTCTGCGACGCGGCCTCGACTGGGTCGCGCGGATTGCGCCCTGCGACCTCGCGTGCGTCTTCCTGCTCGACGGCGACCGCCTCGTGCTGCGGGCCGCGCGCGGTCCCCTCGCGCCGAAGGTTCAGGGGCACGCTTTGTCCCTCGACGCGTTCCCCTCTCTGCGCGAGACCCTCGAGTCGCGCCGCGCGCGCGCGTTCCTCGAAGACGATCACGCCCACGGCGACGGCGATCCGTTCGACGGCGTGCTCGACCTGCCGCCGGGTCACGCGTGCATGGTGTCGCCGCTCGCGGCGGGCGAGCGCCTTCTCGGCGCGCTCACGCTCGACCGCGGACGCTGCGAGGCGTACCCCGAGTCGACGGTGCAGCTCGTCGAGCTGTTCTGCCGGCTGCTCGGCCTCGCGATGCTCAACGCCGAGCGGAGCGCGCTGCTCGCCGCCTCCGAGCGCCGCCAGCGGCGCCGGGCCGAGCTGCTCGACGAAGAGCTGGGCGGCGATCGCACGGAAGCGTTCGAAGCGACGGAGTCGCCGGCGATGCGGGACCTCGCGCGCCGCGCGCGCCAGGTGGCGCCGACGGCCACCCCCGTGCTCGTGCTCGGCGAAACCGGCGTAGGCAAGGAGCGGCTGGCGCGCGCGCTCCATCGCTGGAGCGGACGCGGCGACAAGCCGTTCGTGAAACTCAACTGCGCGGCGGTGCCGGGCGCTCTGCTCGAGAGCGAACTGTTCGGCCACGTGAAGGGCGCCTTCACCGGGGCGTCGCAGGCGCGGCTCGGCCGGTTTCAGGCGGCGCACGGCGGCACGCTGCTCCTCGACGAGATCGGCGACCTCCCGCTCGAGCTGCAGGCGAAGCTGCTGCGCGTCCTCCAGGAGGGCGAGCTCGAGCCGGTGGGCGGCGACGCGACGGTGCGCGTCGACGTCCGCGTGATCGCCGCGACGCACGTCGACCTCGAGCGCGCCGTCGCGGAGAAGAGGTTCCGCGAGGACCTCTGGTACCGCCTGAACGTCTTTCCGCTCCGCGTGCCGCCGCTCCGCGAACGCGAGGAGGACCTGCCGCGACTCGCCGCCGCGGTGCTCGACGAGCAGGCGCGTCGCACCGGCCGCACCGGGATGCGGTTGACGCCCGCCGCGCTCGCGAAGCTTCGCGGGAGGCGTTGGCCCGGCAACGTCCGCGAGCTGGCCAACGTGCTGGAGCGCGCCGTCATCCTCACGTCGGGCGTCGCCATTCCGCCGGAGGCGATCGATCTTCCCGAGGCGGGCGTCGACGGGGCCGGGTCGGCCGTGCGCGCGCGCGACGCCGGAGGACCGCCGTCCACGCTCGACGACGCGCAACGGGAACACATCCGCCGCGCGCTGGCCGCCGCCGACGGGCGCATCTACGGAAAAAACGGCGCCGCGGCTCGCCTCGGCATGAAGCCGTCGACCCTCCAGAGCCGCATGAAAAAGCTCGGCGTCGATAAGCCCTAGCGCCCTCTGGCCGCGCTTCCTCGCGCCGACGCCCGCGAAACAGTCGCGGCGTGCGCCGGCGGCAGCCCGTCTATGTGTCTTTGCCGCGCACGTTCCGGGGTCGTGAGTTCCCGGGCGCCGGCCTGCGTTTGCGCTTTCCCCTGCGCGCCGCCGTTTCGTTCTCCCTACCTGTCAGGAGTTACCTCACCATGACGGCACGCGTCCTCATGGCGACTCTGATCGCCTCCGTTTCCGTGATCGCCCAGGCTCCCATCAATGACGAGCCCTCCGGCGCGATCACCATCGTCGACGGCTACAACGGCCTGTTCTCGAACGCCGGCGCGACCAACTCCGCCGGCTACACCGCGACCTGCGGGTCCGGTGCGAACGCCGACGTGTTCTTCTCGTACACCGCGCTCCAGTCCGGGCCGCACGCGTTCGCCACGTGCACGCCGTACGACGTCAACGCGGGCACCCTCGTCGACACGATCGTCAACGTTTACGACGCGTCGGCGCCGGCGGCGTCGCTGGTCTGCAACGACGACGGCTGCATTTCGCAGGGCCTCGGCTCGTTCGCCACGTTGAGCCTCACGGCCGGCACGACCTATCTGGTGCGCGTGTCGCGTTACGGCACGAACACCGACGGCACGTTCCACCTCACGGTCTACGCGCCGAACGCGGTCGGCGGCGACACGTGCGCCGCGGCGACCACGCTGACGCTCGGTCACACGTCGGCCACCATGGCGGGCGCGACGGCGTCCAATCCGTCGCCGACCTGCGGCAGCTTCTCGACGACGAACCCGGACGTGTGGTTCAGCTTCACCGCGCCGCTCACCGGCCCGCTGTTGATTCACCGTGAGAACGACGCGATCTCGCGCATCGCCGTCTACACCGGCAGCTGCGGCGCCGAGACGCTCGAGACCGGCACGAACACGTGCATCAACTCGACGTCCGCGACGGGGCAGGAGACGATCATCAACGCCGTCGCCGGCGTGACCTACCTGATCCGCATCGGAACGACGAGCGCGTCGACGGCCGTTTTCGGCCTGAACCTCGACTACAAGTTCACGTTCTCGATCATCCCGAACCCGGCCGCGAGCACGATCACGATCGTCGATCAGTTCGGCGCGCCGAACGAGCTGGTGTTCAACGCGATCACGCTCGTCCAGGGCTCGTTCCCGAACGGCTGGTGGTTCGGCGTGGACATTCCGTTCGCCGAGCTGCTCGCCGAAATGAACGCCGGTCCTCCGTTCCTCGCCATCCTCGACGCGAACGGCAACTTCTCGTACACGATCATCAACGTGCCGCAGCCGTTGGGCATCACGGTGTACGGCGTGGCGGTGACGTTCTTCCCGTCGGGCTTCCTCCACCTCGTGTCGGACCCGATCGCGGTGAACATCTGAACGCGATCCCGCGCCGCCGCGTCCGTGCGGCGGCGCTTCGCGACGCCGGGCTTCGTCGAACGACGACGCCCGGCGTCGTCGTTCCCGGGGCGGCCGGCCCCGATCAGGCGTCGGGCGTCGTGACCTTCAGTCCGATGACGCCCGCCACGATGAGGCCGAGGAAGAAAAATCGCGCCGCCGTCGCCGGTTCCTTGAAGAGCGCCACGCCCGCCAGCGCGGCGCCGACGGCGCCGATGCCGACCCACGTCGGATACGCCGATCCGATCGGCAGCGTGCGCTGCGCCCACCCGAGGAGCGCCATCGACGCGACGATCGCCGCGACGGTGAAGGCGGTCGCGCGCGGGCGGGTGAAGCCGTCGGCGTACTTCAGGCCCACGGCCCAGGCGGCTTCGAGGCATCCTGCGACGCAGAGGACCGCCCAGGCGGCGGCCGGCGAGAGCTTCATGCGGCGTTCTTAGCGCACGCCCGTTTTTATAGGTGTAGGCTCTGCGCCATGGCGGACCCCGCGAAACGCCTGAAGACGAACGTTCCCGGCGATTTCTTCGTCGATTCGACGTGCATCGATTGCGACGCCTGCCGCTGGATCGCTCCGTCGGTCTTCGACCGCATGAAGGGGAAGTCGCGGGTGTTCGCCCAGCCGGCCGACCCGTCGACCGAGCGCGCCGCGTTGCGCGCGCTTCTCGCTTGTCCGACGTCGTCCATCGGGGCCGGCGAGCGGCAGGACGCGAGCGCCGTCGCGAAGGACTTCCCGATCGCGATCGAAGGAGGCGTCGCCTGGTGCGGGTACCACGCGGCGTCCAGTTTCGGCGCGACGGCGTATTTCATCCGGCGCCCCCCCGAGCGCGGCGGCAACGTTCTCGTCGACAGTCCCCGGTTCGCGGGGCCGCTCGTCGAGCGCCTCGAGGCGTTGGGCGGCGTCGCGACGATGTTCATCACCCACGTCGACGACGAGGCCGACCACGCGCGCTTCGCCGAGCGCTTCGGATGCCGGCGCGTGATGCACGCCGCCGACGTCGAAGGGATCGAGGGCCTGGAGACGCTGCTCGAAGGCGAAGCGCCGATCCGTCTCGACGACGAACTGCTCGCGGTTCCGACGCCCGGCCACACGCGCGGCTCCACGTGCCTCCTCTACAAGGACCGCTATCTGTTCACCGGCGACCACCTGGCGTGGAGCGACACGAGGGCGCAGCTGTACGCCTTCCGCGACGCGTGCTGGTTCGACTGGGAGACGCAGATCGCGTCGATGCGGAAGCTGACCGCGCTGACCTTCGCCTGGGTGCTGCCGGGGCACGGGCGGCGCGTGCGCCTTCCCGAGGGGACCTCCGCGCAGGCGCTGTCGCGCTGCATCGGATGGATGCGCCACGGCGACGTGTTGTGACGCGGGGGCGGCGACGGTCGCGGGCGTCGGCCGCGCGTCAGGTGGCCGCGAGGTCGCGCAACGCGCGCGCCGTCAGCTCCAGGGTGAGCGCGCGCCCGAACGCCCGGGGCGCGGAGAAGCCGGGGCGCCGGGAGGCGGCGAAGAAGCGCGCGAGCGCCCCGTCGGCGTAGAAGTCGCGGGTCGCCATCGCCTCCGGTCGAAGGAGGTCGGCCGTCTCCGGCCAGGTCCAGGCGTCGGCCACGGGCGAGACCGCCGCGTTCCCTCCGCCGACGCCGACGCGGCGCGCCGCCCGCCGCAGCGCGCGCGCGCCGAGAGCCGCGGCGCGCGGCAGGAATCGGTGCGCGGTCGAAAGGCGGAGCGGCAGCGCCGGGCCGCCGCCGGCCATCGGCATCGCGGCGAGTCGACGATCGAGGCGTTCGACGAGGCGCGGCGCCATGCGACCGCCGCGCCGCGCGGCGACCGGCGCGCCGAGCGCGGCGGCCATGGGTCGGGCGAACTGGAACGGCACGACCGGCGGCCGGAGGCGCGCGGTCGCCGACGCCAGCCGCCCGCCCCAGCGCTGCATCCGCGCCAGCAGGTAGACGGCGTCCGCCTTGGCGGCGTCCGTCGCGTCTTCGAGCCCTTCTTCGGCGACGAGCGCTTCGACCATCGCGGTGCAGCGGTCGACGAGCGAGCCGCGGCGTAGAAGCTCCGGCGCGAGGTGCGCGTCGGCGAAGGGGTCCCACGCGAAACGCGCCGACGCCAGCCGCCGCGCGTCGAAGCGATCGGTCGCCGACGGCGCGGCGAGGACGTCCCACCAGTAACCGCGGCACAGCTCGCCGGAGGAGCCGTTGACGCTCGGGACGCCGTCCTCCGCGGTGCGGTCGTGGATCGCCGCGACCGTGGCGTACTCGAGGGCGTCGAACTCGCCGTCGGTGAGCGCGAGGGCGTCCCGCGTCGCGGCGAACGAGCGCGGCGGCAGCTCGGCGCCGACCCGCTGATGCCGATGCCGGAGACCGAACGCGCGCGCGATGCGGTTCGCCGCGATCACGTCGGCGTCGTCGTCGGCGCCGTTGACCACCGTGGAGAAGGGCCGCCCGGTGCGCAACGCGGCGGCGAGGATCGCGCGCGAGTCGTAGCCGCCGGTGACGTCGATCACGGCGCCGCGACCGTCTTTGAGCACGGTTTCGAGCGCGTCGACGAGGGCGTCGGCGAGACGCCCGACGGGGTCTTCGCGGATCTCCCCGATCGGCGCGAGCGACGCGAATCTCGACCACCGCGCCTCCGCGACGTCGGCCCCGCGCAATCCGACGATCGCGCCGTGAGGGATCTTGGCGACGCCGGAGAAGAGCGAGCGCCGCCCGAACACCGAGCCCGCGCCGAGGAACTCGACGACCGCGTCGCGGTCGAACCCCGCGCCGGCCGTCGCCGCGGCGACGA
>DASPNK010000625.1:0-3618 GCA_035626575.1 Planctomycetota bacterium
TCCACGCCGGGCACGGCACCGGACTTCTCACGTGATGCGACGCATGGACCGCGGAGGCCCGCGCGCGGAGCGAAGCGAAGCGACGGCCCCGCATCGTCGGTCCTCGGCGGTCGGCCGCGGGGCGGCGGTCGCCGTCGACCATGTGCCGCGTCGGCCGCCGACCGACGGTGCGGGCGCGTCCTCGGGGGCTGCGCCCCCTCGGCACGTCGCTCCGCGGTCCTCGCCGGGCACGGCACAGGACTTCTCACGTGCTCCGACGCACGAACCGCCGACGGGCGTGCGGCGCATGGACCGCGGAGGCCCGCGCCCGGAGCGGAGCGGAGGGACGGCCCTGCTGCGTCGGGTTCCAGCCGACCGAAGTTCGGCGGCGGCCGTCCGACGGGCGCCGGCCGCGTCCCTCTGCGTCATGACGACGACGTGTCGGCGGCGAACGCGGCGGCGGCGCCCGGACAGAGGCGGAAGAGGTGCGGGCAGTCGCGGCACGTCGCCGGATCGTCGGTCAACGGATAGGCGACGTCGGCCGGACCGTCGCGGCCGCACGCCAGCGCGGCGAGCGCGGCGTCGGGATCGCGGATCGCGCCGGGGGCGTCGCCGACGCACAGGACCGAAAGGCCCGAGCCGGTGAAGTACACCCAGCCTTCGACCGGATCCCCGTACGCGCGGCGCACGGCGGCGGCGTAGACGGCCAGCTGCTCGGCGTACCCGCCGTCGCGCACCGCGCGCCGCGCGGCCGCGGGCGACTTCGGCGCCGACGTCTTGTAGTCGACCACCACCGTCACGCCTCGCGCGCGGTCTCGGAAGACGAGATCCGCGCGGCCGAAGAAGCGCAGCGGGCCGGCGTCGAACGCGAACGCCGCCTCGACGGCGAGGTCGGTCTTCGGCGCGGACCACGCCCGGGCGCCGAGGTCCCACGCGCGGAAGCCCGCGACGGCCTTCTCCGCGAGCTCGACGAGCGCGTCGACGGACGCCGCGTCGCGCACGCCGACCTCGGCGGCGGCGGCGCGCGCCCGCGCCGTCGGGTCGCGCCCGAGCGAAGCGGCCTCCAGCGCGGCGTGGACGACGAGTCCGCGAAGGCGCGGATCGACGCCGTCCGACGCGACGGCGATCGTCTGCCCCGCCGACTCGGTCGGCGCGCCGATCCCCTGCTCGAGGAAGAACCGGCGAGGGCATCGGGCGAGCGTCGCCGTCGCCGAGGCGGGCGCCGAAAGCCGAAGCCGCGGCGCCGCGATCTCCGCCGGAGGCGGCGCGCCGTCGAAACGCGGCGGCGCCGGCGCCGCGGGCGGCGGCGGCGCCTTCGGGGAGGCCGCCTCGACCGTGAGGCGCGCGCGCGTCCCGCGCGCTTCGAACGTCCGCTCGTCGCCGAGCTCCAGCGGGCCGAGGGCGTCGGAGAGCCATCGCGATCGCGACGCTCGGGGCGCCGCGCGCTTCGCAGCGCGCTCGACGAAGACGAGGTGGTCGCGCGCCCGCGTCAACGAGACGTAGAAGAGCCGTTTCTGCTCGGCCTGGCGCTCGTCGTCGCGGCGGCGCGACGTCAGGCGATGCACCCACGGCGCGGCGCCCTTCTCCGGCGTCAGTCCGTCGTCGACGAGGTTCCAGGAGAACCACGGCGGAGCGTCGCCGTCGGCGCGGAGCGGCGGCGCCGCCTCGCCGAAGCCGCCGGCTTTCAACACGTCCTGACCGAGTCCGGGCACGACGACCACCGGCCACTCGAGCCCCTTCGCCGCATGTTCGGTGAGAACCAGCACCGCGTCGCGCCCGTCGGCGGGCGGATCGGCCTGCGCGGCGACGTGTTCGTCCTCCACCGCCGCGCGGACCCGACGCACGGTGGACTCCGGCGCCGCGTCGCCCGTGCGCTCGGCGGCGCGGAGCAGATCGACGAAGCGGTCCACGTTCGCGGCCGATCTCCCCGACGGGTCGACCACCGCGAGCGTCATGGCGAAGTCGCTTTCGGCGACGATCGCGGCCGTGAGATCCGACGTCGGCACGCGACCGGCGAGCCGGCGCCAACGTTCGAGGCGGACCACGGCGTCTCGAAGCGTCGGCGCGTCGGACGGAGTCGGCAGGAACCCGGGTTCGGCCGCGGCGCGCGCCGCCGCCAGTTCGAGTCCGCGCCGGAGCCACGGGCGCCCGCGGCCGCCGCCGGCGTCGAGCCATGCGCGGCGCGCCGCGAGCAGCGTCGAATCGGGCAACCCGCACAACGCGGAACGCGCGGTCGCCAGCAGCGCGACGTCGTCGTCGGGGTCGACGAGGCACGACAGCGCCGCGACGAGGTCGCGGATCTCGCGCCGCGCGTAGAGGCCGACGCCGCCCGCGACGCGGTACGGGATTCCCGACTCTTCGAACGCGCGCTCGAGGTCGGGCGACAGCCCGCGGGTGCGGAGCAGGACCGCGACGTCGGCGTAGCGCGCCGGACGCCGTCCGCCCGGCGCGTCGGCGTCGCCCACCTGCCAGTTTTCTTCGATCACGCGACGCACCGCGTCGACGGCGGCGCGCGCTTCGGCGGAGACGACGGCGCCGCCGGCCTCGGCGCCCTCGTCGTCGACGTCCCCCTCGTCCGGGTCGTCGTCGACGACGCGGCGCCAGAGGATGCGACTCTCCGACGGCGCGGCGCCGTCGCGCAACGGCGTCATGGGCGCGCTGCGCGCCTCGAACGGCTCCGCGGCGCCCGGCCGCGCGAACGTCGCGTCGAAGACGCGGTTCACGAACTCGACGAGCCCGGGCGCGGATCGGTAGTTGTCGGGCAGCGGGCGCACGCCCGGCGTCCACGACGCGGCGATCTCCTCGCAGGCGCGACGGAACACGGCGACGTCGCCGCCTCGAAACCCGTAGACCGCCTGCTTCTCGTCGCCCACGAGAAGCAGTCCCGCGCGGAGGCGCCCGTCCTCGCGCGCGAACAGCCGCCGGAAGACCGACCATTGCAGCGCGTCCGTGTCCTGAAACTCGTCGACGAGGAGATGGCGGAACCGCCCCGCGAAACGCGCCTTCGTCGCCGGATCGTCGAGGAGCCGGGCCGCCTCTTCGAGGAGACCCTGGAAGTCGATCCGCTCCTCTTCGATCGCCGCCGCGCGGTAAGCGTCGCGAGCGGCGAGGTACAGGCGCCCCAGCGCCTGCTCGCGTTCGAATGCGGCCCGATCGAGATCGGACGGCGCGGCGGGCGGATCCGGCGGCGCCGCGGGCCGGCCTTGCGCCACCGGTTTCCACGCCGCCTTGAGGGCGGCCAGCGCGGCGCTCGCCGCGTCGTCGAACGTCGAACCCGCGGTCGCGTCGGCGAGCCCGCCGTCGCAGAGATCCGTGCCCGCGCCGCTCGTCAGCGCCGCGTCGCCCGTGGTCGTCCCCAGAAGCCAGCGCTCGATCGCATCGCGGCAGAGGAACGGCTTGGTCGACTTCGCCGCAGGGAACGTGCGCCGCGCGGCGTCGACCGCGGCGCGCAGGCGGACCACGTCGCCGTGTTCCGCGCCGCGCGCCGCCCACGCGGCGGCCCAGGCGTCCCGCGCGCGCCGCGCCCGCGCCGCCTCGGAGCGCGCGAACGCGACCGTCGCCGCCCACGCCTCCTCGAACGTGCGACGGATCGCCGCGTCGGCCCACGGCGTCGCCGTCTCCCGCCGCTGCAGAAGCCGC
>DASPNK010000626.1:0-4886 GCA_035626575.1 Planctomycetota bacterium
GCCCCGCGCGCGTCGATCATCAGGTTCGCCGGCTTCACGTCGCGGTGGACGACGCCGGCGCGGTGCATCGCCGCGAAAGCGCGGGAGAGATCCCGCCACCACCCGACATAGACGCGCACCTCGGCGTTCGACGGCGGCGTCGGTTCGGGCGCGGCGGCGGCGTCGCCGTCGAGTCGGAAGACGCCGTCCGACCCGGCCCATCGTTCGGCGATCTCCTGCTGCAGCGTGCGTCCGACGATCTTCTGCACGGCGGTCCATGCAAACCCGCCTTCTTCACCGCAGTCGTAGACCTTCACCACGCTGGGATGGTCGACGTCGCCGAGCGCGCGGGCTTCATGGATCAGGCGCGACGCTTCGGGCGCGGTCGACGGAGCGACTTTGACGGCGGCGGGCGCGCCGGTGGCTTCGTGGACGGCCGCGTAGACCGCGCCCATGCCTCCGACGCCGATCCGTTCGCCGAGGACGTAGCGACCCAACCGCTGCGGGGGCGCGGGGTCGGTGCGGCGCAGTCGCGCGACGCGCTCGGCGACGACGTCGCCGCGCACGCTCCGCGTCGTTTTTCCGCCGTCGGAGGAAGGCGAGCTCCGACCATTTTCCGGCCGAGGTTCGTTCATGGTGGCGCCGGCGGATCGGTCTCCGCCTTCGGACAGGAGGACGACGCCGTGCCGCCCGCGCAGGCGTTCGTGCGCTGCACCTTACGGTCCTTGGAGCTGCGGGCGACAGGCATTCGCGGGAGCGCCGCGGTTTTTCGATGCGGACGGCGCAATGTCGGCGCGACTCGGAAGGCGAACGGGGCCTCGGTCACTTTCCGGTCCGACGCGGCGCCATCGGCCGCCCGGCCGGTCGTCCGATGAGCTTCCCGCGCGCGGCGAGCGTCGACCGCCGCGTTCCTTCATGGAAAAGGGTCGGCCCCGACTTCGAATCGCGTTGAAAAAAGGCGGGGGCGACCTTTCGGCCGCCCCCGCCAAACCCTGTTCGGAGTCGCGAAGCGTGTCTACGGAGGGTTCCCTCCGATCCATGAAGACCCGGCCGGAACCGGGGCTTGAGCTCTGAGACCGCGTCGGGCTCACCGCCGTCCTGCTCACGGACGACCCCTCGACGGTCCGATCCTTCTTCCGCGCCGCGAGAGTGACCTCGCGTCGCCGGTTTCAGGATCGACGGTTTCCATCGGCGACCTTGAGAGAATCTTCGCGGCCGCGCCGGACCGAGGGGGGGCCGTCTCCTTCGGAGCCGCCGCGGGGCCTTAAGATCCCCGCGCCCCCCGGGAGGCGCCCATGCTCGACTCCGCCTCCGAACGCGTCGTCTCGCTGGCGCGCCGCTTCGCTCCCGCGCTGGCGGAGGCGCTCCCCCGAACGCCCGTCGAGCGCAGGACTTTCGCCGGACGGCCGTTCCTCGCGAAGCGCGAGGACCTGCAGGAGACCGGGTCGTTCAAGGTCCGGGGCGCGCTCTGCCGGCTGGCCGATCTCGACCCCTTCGTCGCGCGCTTCGGCGTGGTGTGCGCCTCGGCGGGCAACCATGGGAAAGGCGTGGCCTGGGCCGCGGGGCGGCTCGGCATCCTGGCGACGGTCGTGGTTCCCCGCGAAACGCCGGAAGTGAAACGCCGCGGCATCCGCGACCTCGGCGCCGACCTCGTCGTCCACGACGCGCCCGGGTACGACGCCGCGGAGGCGTTCGCCCGGCGTCTCGCGGTCGAGCGGAACGCGCTCTTCCTGTCGCCGTTCGACGACCCTCACGTCCAGGCGGGAAACGGCGGCGTGCTCGCGCTCGAGCTGGCCGAGCAGGCGCCGGAGATGGAGCGGGTGATCGTCCCGGTGGGCGGCGGCGGACTGGCCGGCGGGCTCTGCGCGACGCTCGCCGCGACGCGGCCGCTCGTCGAGGTCGAAGGCGCTCAGTCGACGGCGTCGCCCGCGATGGCGCGGTCGCTGCGCGACGGCGTCGTGCATGAGACGTGGCCGCCCGCGGAGACTCTCGCGGAAGGCCTCGAAGGCGGCGTCGCGGCCTCGAGCGTCGCGCTCTGCCGCGGGCGTCTGGCGGCGATCCACGAGGTGTCGGAGGCCTCGATCGCCGAGGCGATGATCCGCGCGCGACGCGAGCTGGACGTGCTCCTCGAAGGGTCCGCCGCCGTGGTCCTCGCCGCGGCGCTCGAAGGGAAAATCGCGCTCGACGCGCGCACGGTGGTGGTGTTCACCGGGCGCAACGTCGACCCGGCGCGCCTCGACGCGCTCGAGGCCGCGGAGGGGCGCCGTGTCTGAGCCGCTCAATCGACGCGCCGACGAACCGACGCCGACCGTGCTCGGCCCCGCCCACCCCTGCCCGTATCTCCCCGCGCGCGACGCGCGCTTCGCCTACGCCGTGCGCATGCCCGACGGCGCCGACGGCTTCGTGCGTCTCCTCGACGCCGGGTTCCGCCGCTCGGGCCTTTACGTCTACCGCACCGCGTGCGGCGCGTGCCGTGCCTGCCGCCCGCTGCGCCTCCCGGTCGACGACTTCCGCCCCAACCGATCCCAGCGCCGCGCGCTGGCGATGAACTCCGACCTCGACATCCGCGTGGGGCGGCCGGCGTTCGACCCCGAGCGCCTCGACCTCTTCCAGCGCTACCTCGCCGCGCGCCACGACGGGCAGATGAGCGGCGACGCCGAGGAGATCGAAGCGGGCCTCTATCGCTCGCCGGTGGACACGCTCGAGCTCACCGCGCGGAAAGACGGCGCGCTCAAGGTGGTCGGCATCATCGACGCCGCGCCGTCGCTGCTGTCGCTCGTCTATTGCGCCTTCGACCCCGCCGAAAAGCGCCGCTCCCTCGGCGCCGCCTTCGTGCAGTGGACGCTGGCCCTCGCCTCGTCCCTCGGCATGTCGCACGTCCACCTCGGCTACTGGGTCGACGGCTCCGACACGATGCACTACAAGACCCGCTTCCGCCCGCACGAGGTCCTCGCCGACGACGGAACCTGGCGCCGGGTGGACTGACCGCCGCCGAGGACCGGGTCCGCCCGCCCGCGTTGGCGTTGCGGCGGACACGCAGACGGCGACGGTCGGCGGGCGCGTCGTCGGCCGAACCGGGACGTCGTCGACGACGATCAGCGCATCGCCGTCGACCGCCGATGACCGACCGTGCGGGGCCGTCGCTCCGCTTCTATGAGACGGACACGGGATTCAAGAGCGGCTTCGAACACCATCCGCGAACGTCGACTTCCGCCAAGCTTCTATTCGCACTTCG
Organism: Planctomycetota bacterium; assembly: GCA_035626575.1. Lineage (GTDB taxonomy): Bacteria > Planctomycetota > CAIWVZ01 > DASPNK01. The sequence continues at coordinate 3,215 of DASPNK010000626.1, forward strand.
GCGTCGACTTGGAGTCGGGCCGGTGCAAGGTGAGTTCCAGATCCGCACCGCGGCGCCGCAAACTTCGCTGCGACCTCTCGGCGCGAGGCCGGGGTCAAGCGGAGGGACGTGGTCGCCCGGAACGGGACGGTTCGTCGACGCCGCAGGTCGTGCCCGCGGCCGCGCTCTTCAGCCGTTGGTCCCCGGCTTCGGGTGTGTCGTTAGCGGTCTCCCTTCAGCGAGGAAGGAACTTGGGTCTGACGTGAAGCGGCGGGCTCAACCGGCGAGCCGCAGGCGCGCCTCGGCGTCCGCCGCGGCGCGTTTGGTCTGATACAGAGGGTCGTACTCGGCGCCGCTCTTCCAGAGGGTGTAGAGCACGACCGCGAGCCTGCGGGCGACCGCGACCACCGCCACTTTGCGGGCCTTCTTGCCGCCGCCGCGCGCGAGGTAGGCGTCGGCCCACCGCTTGAGGTCGGAGTCCTCGCGGAGGTTGATCAACCGGTGCGCGGCCTGGATCAGGTAGGTCCGCAGGAGCTTGTTCCCCTGCTTGGTGATCCCGCACTGCGGGTCCTGGTCGCCGGACTGGGCCCGGCGCGGCGTGAGCCCGAGGTACGCGGCGAGCGCGTCGGCGTCGCGGAACCGCGCGGGGCGGAACACCACCAGGGCGAAGGTCACCGCGGTGATCAACCCGACGCCGGGGACCTTCCGGAGCCGCTTGACGATGACGTGGCGCTCGGCGACGCGCTCGAGCTCCTCGTCGTACAGGCGGATCTCGGCGTCGACCGCGGCGATGATGCGGAGGATCCCCGCGGTCGCCGACCGGTACTCGTCGCGCAGCCCCGGCGCCGCCGCGCGCGAGAAGACGCGGGCGTCGGTCTTCTTCAACGGTTCGCCGACCGCCTTGGCGAGGCCGCGCAGGGAGTTGATCAGCTTGGTGCGGATGGCCACCGCCGATGCCCGCGCGCGGACCGTCGAGTAGTCCGCGAAGAACTGCTCGGGCTTGTGCACGACCGGCGAGAGGAGCGTCGAGCCGACGCGCAGGAGTTCGGCGAGACGCGCCGCGTCGTGGCGGTCGGACTTCTCGCCGCGGCTGCGCAGCTCCGGCGCGACGTGCGCCGCATCGACGGTGACCGCGTCCCAGCCGGCCTTCCGCAGCAGCGCCTCCACCCACCGCGACGACGCGCCGGTCTCGAGCACCGCCTTCGCGCCCGGGAACGAGGCGATCCAGCTGCGGAAGCCGTCGGCGGTGCTCGCCACGGAGCCGTGCTTGAGCTTGCGGCCCGCGACGTGGATCGCGCAAAGGTGGGAACGACGCACGCCGAGGTCGATGCCCACGAACACGGACGGGGCGGAAGCGGTAGCCTGCGTGAGTTCAGTCATGGTCGGTCTCCGGTCGCGGTGAAACCTGCGGCACCTTCGGGTGACCGCGTCATCACCGGGATCATCCGGGCAAATACCGTCGGCCGGGGACCGACCGTCTCATCTCATCTTCGCTCCGCGCGCGGGCCTCCGCGGTCCATGCGCCGCACACCCGTCGGCGGTCCGTGCGTCGCAGCACGTGAGAAGTCCGGTGCCGTGCCCGGCGAGGACCGCGGAGCGACGTGCCGAGGGGGCGCAGCCCCCGAGGACGCGCCCGCATCGTCGTGCGGCGGCCGATGCGGGACGTCGTCGACGACGATCAGCGCATCGCCGT
>DASPNK010000627.1:0-4392 GCA_035626575.1 Planctomycetota bacterium
CGAAGAGGTCCTTCAGACCCTGAACTACCGCGAGCGCGAGATCCTCAAGCTCCGCTACGGCATCGGCGACGGCTACACCTATACGCTCGAGGAGGTGGGCCGCATCTTCAAGGTGACGCGCGAGCGCGTGCGCCAGATCGAGGCGAAGGCGGTGCTGAAGCTTCAGCATCCGATGCGCGCGAGGAAGCTCGAGGGCTTCCTCGACCCCGCGGAGTGACGCGGACAAGGGAGCCCGGAGGCATGCACGAGAAGATCAAACCGTTCATCGTCCTCCAGGCTCTCGACACGCGGCGTCGCGCGCTCAGGAAGACGCTCGAAGACGGGCTGAAGCGGAAGGCGGCGGCGAAGGCCGACCTCGCCGCCGCGCAGGCCGGCAAGGACAAGGCCGACGAAGCGCGCCGCATCCGCGAGAAGCACCTCATGGACGCGCAGCTCCGGCTGAAGGGCGCCGAGGAGCGGCTCAGGCAGTCGGAAGCCAAGGCGATGAAGATCTCCAACGCCAAGGAGTTCGCCGCCATCAACGAGCAGATCGCGGCGGGAAAGAAGGAGATCTCGACGCTGGAGGACGAGGTCCTCGGGCTGATGGACGCGGTCGAGGGAGTGCGCCGCGACTCGGAGTTCGCCGCCAAGGCCCTTCGCGAGCAGGAGGAGCGCACGAAGAGGATCGTCGACGCCGTCGACGCCGAATCGTCGACCGCCGTCGCGGAGCTCGAGCGCGTCGACGTCGAGACGACGAACGCCGAGAAGTCGTGCGACGCCGAGATGCTGCCGGAATACCGCCGGCTCGTTCGCCGGCCCAACGCGATCGGCGTGGCCCCGGCGATCGGCGGCGTGTGCCAGGCCTGCTTCACGCGACTGCCGCCCCAGGTGGAGAACCTGCTGGCCGGCGCGGCGCTCGTCGCCTGCAAGAGCTGTCAGGTCCTCCTTTACCGCGACTGAGCGCGGACCCCGCGCCGCGGCGTCAGCGCGGCGGGACGGGGAGGACCGCCATGCGGCGGAGGTCGGAGCGCCCCGTCGTCCGGCCCGCCGCGTCGACCGCCTCGACGCGCCAGGCGACCAGCAACGGCGGCGGTTCGTAGCCGTTGACGGCGAGGTTCGTCCAGGCGTCGAGCCCGCCCTCCGGGATCTCTTCGGCGCCGCCGTCGAGGGCGTAGCGGTATCCGGTCCCGGCGCGGACGAGATGGCGCGCCGGATCGAGCGTGAGGACCGCCTCGCGCGGCGCGACGCCGTCGCGGATCGGCGCGGCTTCGCGAAGCGTCAGCGCGAGGCGATAGCGCGCGGCGCCCGGGACGCGGCCGAAGGCGATCGTCGGCGTCGTCGCGCGGATCGTCGCGCGCGTCGCGGCGTCGAGCTTGCGCCCGCGCAGGTCGGGGCAGCCGACGAGCGCGCCGTCGAGCGGCGCGTAGACCTCGGGCGGATCGTCGCCCTCGGCGGGGAGCGCCGCGCCGAAGAGCGCTCCGAGTCGCGGCGGATCGTCTTCGAAGCGGAGGTGCGTCGGCGTCCTGTCGCCGAACGCGGCGCGCGCGGCGGCCCAGCGCTCGGGGTCGAACAGGCGCTCGCGGCCCGCGACCAACGGGAAGACGACCACGGACGCGTCGGCGAGAGGCGGTCTCACGAGCTGATCGAGGTAGAGATCGACCGTCGTGACCCCTCGGTGCTCGGCGGGAGCGCCGTGGACGACGAACGCCGCGTCGGGACGCTCGCGGCTTTCGCGCAGCAGCGCCTCCTGCAGGCCGCGGATCTGCGCGTCGGCGCCGTGGTACGCGCGCAGGTTCCAGAGGCCGAGGGCGGCGCCGAGCGTCGCGGCGAGGACCGCGGGCCACGCCGAGCGGGCGCGGCCGTCGCGACGCGGCGCCAGGCCGCCGAGTCCCAGCAGCATCACGAGTCCCGCCCACGGCTGGTAGAGGAAACGCGCCCCGACCAGCCACGGCTCGACGTAGAAGATCGGGAGCATCGGCGCCAGCGAGCCCGCCGCGAAGGCGGCGAACGCCAGGGCGGCGCCGCGCATCGTGCGGTGCTTCAGCGCGGGCGCGAGCGCCGCGAGGGCGGCGCCGGCGGCGACGGTCCACCCCGCGAGCGCGACCGTGCGCGCGGCTTCGGGCACGACGTGCGGATTGGCGGCGACGAAGCCGGCGAGCAGGCTCTGCGGCAGGCGCTCGTACGTGCGGAAGACGCGCGCGTACTCCGCGATCGGGAGGCCTCCGTACGTGCCCTCCCAGGTTCCGAAGAGCGCATACCGCAGACCGAGCGTCAGGGCGGTCGCGAGGCAGGCCGCGGCCGCGACGCGGAGCGCGCGCCCGACCCGCGCCCGACCCGCGCCCGCGGCGGGATGGCCGAACGCGTACGCGCCGTAGAGAAGCGGCGCGGCGGCGGCGGTCTCCTTGCTGAGCGTCGCGAGGAGGGTGAAGAAGGCGCAGAGCGCCACGGCGCCGCGGCCGCCGCGGCGGATCCACGCGTCGAGCGCGATCAGGGCGGCGAGCGTCCAGGTCGTCGCCATGACCACGAACCGTTGCGTGATCCACACGACCGCTTCGGCGTGAAGCGGATGCACGACGAACACGAGCCCGAGCAGCGCGGCGAGCGCCGGGCGTCGACCGCCCGTCGTGCGATGGAAGAGGACGGCGAGGAGCGCGCCGTTCAGCGCGTGGAACAGGATGTTGACGGCCCGGAAGACGCGCGGATCGGGCCCCCCCGTCGCGAACTCCCCGAGCGCGAAGAGCGCGGGGAGCGGGCGATAGAACTGGTCGTGGTCGTAGGCGCCTTTCGGCCACCCGAACCGGGCGACCCACGACTCCCACGACGGCCGGCCGGCGTCGTCGGCGAGCTGCAGGAGATTCAGGTCGTCCTTGAGGAAGTAGACGTCGAGGACGCCGAGGTACGCGGCGCAGCCGGCGAGGACGATCGCGAGGAGCGCGCCGCGGCCGAGCGGGCGGGGCGCGACGGGCGGCGGCGCCGGGGCGGACGGCGCCGCGGCGCCGTCGGCGGGAGTCAGCACCGGATCACGATCTCGCGGGAGACGATGGCTCGCTTGAGATCTTCGTTGACCGCGCTCCGCGGGAGGATCACCGAGTCTTCGATCGTCGCCGGCGCGTCGATGGTCACGCCTTCGCCGACCACGGTGCGGCGGAGCGTCGCGCCCGGATGAACGGTCGCGCCCGGCGCGACGAGGTTTTCGGCGCCGACGTGGCGCAGCCACTGCAGGTTCCCCGCGAGCAGGTCGCGGGGGAACGTGACGTTGAGATCCCAGTCGATCACCGGTTCGGCGGCCACCTTGAGGCCGTCGTCGATGAGGATCTGGATCGACGTCGTGATTTCGTACTCGTCGCGCAGCGCCGTGCGCGGCGTCTTGCGGATCGCGTCGAAGATCTCCGGGCCGAAGAGGTAGATGCCGCATCCCTTCAGCGTCGAGCGGGGCGCGCGCGGCTTTTCGACCACGCGCGTCACGTAGCCGTCGACGCCGACTTCGACGGAGAAGTTCTTCCGCATCGACGCCGGGTCGCGGTCCTCCATCACGGCGAGCACCGCCGCCACGTCGCCGCGCCGGTAGCGCTCCACCAGCCGCTCGAGCCGCGTGGTCAGGTAGAAGATGTCGCCGAGGCAGAGGACCATCGGCCCTTCGACGAAAGGCTCGGCCTTGCCGGCGGCGTGCGCGATGCCGAGCGTCTGGTCCTGCTCTACGTAGCGGATCGGGATGCCCGCGGCGTCGCCCCGGCCGTAGGTGTTGATGATGTGGTCCATCAGGTGACCGACGACGAGGACGGCCTCGCGGCACCCGAGGTCCTTCAGCCGCTCGAGGTGGTGCCCGATGATCGGCCGATTGCCGATCGGCAGCAGCGGCTTCGGGTAGTGGGCGTTGAACGGATCGATCCGCGAACCTTTGCCCGCGGAGAGGATGACGCCGACGAGTCCGTTCATGCGGCGGGAGTCTCCCGCCCGCGCCGCGGGCGGTCAAGCGTGCGGCGACGACGCCGCGCGCCGTCCGCCGGAGCGCTACGGCGCGCCGCGACGCCGCTTCCGCGGATTTTTCCCGCGCCCCGTCAAGCGGTCGGAGCGGGCGCCGACAATCGGGACGTGACGCAGGCGCCGCGCGAGCGGCTCCCGGCGAGATCTTTCAGAGCTTTCCTGAGGGCGGAGCGGCGCTCCGCCGAGGCGCGTCCGGCGCTCGACGAGGAGGTCCGATCGAGTCCCCGAAGTGGGGACCCGCGGACCGTCAGGCTTCACCTCGCGGGGCGGCGGGCGGACGACGGCGACGTCGTCGGCCGAGGCGGGCGCCTCGAAGCTCCCGTCGGAAAGCGTTCGGTTTCCCACCTCTCCGCCCCCGCTTGGGGCGGAGGACATTTCTGGACGGACGGAAGCCCCCGCGGCCGGCGACGGTCGCGGGGGCTTCGCTTT
>DASPNK010000628.1:0-10787 GCA_035626575.1 Planctomycetota bacterium
GCGACGTCGGACGGATCTTCGACGAGGCGCCGCGCGCCCAGCTCCAGCACCACGCGGTCGCGTCCTTCCTCGACCGCTTCCTCGAAGGCGTCGAGGTCGATGCGATCGCGCTCCTCCTCCTGGGCGACGGCGACGCCCGCGCAGGTCAGCGCGGCCAGCAGGCGAAGGAGGAGGGCGGAGAGGGGCATGAAGCTGCGGACCGGCCGGACGGGTCCGAAGACGGGCATTAAAGAAGCCCCAGCGGTCGGGGTCAAGGCCGAGGGCCTGCCCATCGGAGGGGCCGTGCAACCGCGCGGAGCGGCTGCGACGAGGGATCGAGGCGTTTTCCCGCGCGCGGTTGCGGCGTTCCGGTCGGACGTCGCGGGCCCGGGCGGTCGTTGCGGATGCGGATGCGGCATATCGGCGACTACATGACGACGGGAATCCGGCCGATGTGAGACCTGCGTTCGCCGGGGTTCCGCCTTCGGGGCCGACGGCGTCCGCACGCGGCATCCGGCGCTTTTTTTACGTCGCCGACCGCGCACGTCTGCGTTGCGCCGCCAACCCGCGCGGCCGGAAGGTTTCTACATGTCCCTCAAGACTTTGACCGCGGCCGCCTCGGCGGTCGTCGTATTCGCGGGCCTCGCGCACCGCGAAGGCGGCGGCGCCGTGCGTCCGTCGGCGGCGACGTCCGACGTCGTCGCGACGGCGGCGTCCGTGTCGGCCGACCGCCCGTCGGCCGCGACGCGGGGCGCCTCGCCCCTCGCCTTCGAAGCGAATCTCGGGCAGGTCGACGGTCCGTCGCGCTACTTCACGCGCGCGGGGGCCGTGACGGCCTACTTCGACCCCGATGCGTTCATGGTGAAGGCGGAGCACGGCGACGCCTCCGATCCGGACGTGATCCGGACGACGGCGCTGCGCCTCGCGTTCGAGCGTTCGGCCGGCGCGGAGATCGCGCCCGGCGCCGCTCTCGCCGGCCGGAAGAATTACTTCCACGGCGACGACCCCGCCCGCTGGATCGTCGACGTCCCGACCTACGACGGCGTCGTCTATCGCGGCCTGTACGACGGCGTGGACGCGGTCGTGCGCGACGGCGGCGGCGCGGTCCGCTACGACCTCGTGGTCAAGCCCGGGGCCGACCTCTCCCAGGTGACGGTGCGCGTCGACGGCGCGGACCGCCTCGAGCTTCGGGACGGCGAGCTCCTCGCTCACACCCGCTACGGCGTGCTGCGTCAGACGACGCCGGTCACGTGGCAGGTGCGCGCCGACGGGTCCCGCGAGAGCGTGGCCGCGAACTTCCGGCTGATCGACGACGTCCGCTTCGGCTTCGACGCGCCCGAACGCGATCCGGAAGCTGAGCTGGTCGTCGACCCGCTGCTCGTCTATGCGGCCTACGTCTCGGGCTCGAATCTCGACGAAGCGCACGGCGTCGCGACCGACGCTGCGGGCGCGTCGTTCATCACCGGGCGCACCGCGTCGACGGACTATCCGAAGACGCCGGGTTGCTACGACTCGGTGAAGAGCGGCGCGTACGAGGCGTACGTCACGAAGATGGCGCCGGACGGCGTCACCCTCGTGTACTCGACGTACCTCGGCTCCGGCGGCTCCGACCTCGGCGCGCAGATCGCCGTGGCGTCCGACGGCAAGGCGATCGTGACCGGCTGGCTCGGCGGCAGCGGCTTTCCGACGACCGCGGGCGCCTACGACACGAGCTACAACGGCTTCTCCGACGTCTTCGTCACCAAGCTGAACCAGGACGGCAACGGCCTGGTCTTCTCGACGTTCGTCGGCGGCGCGAACGAGGATCGCCCCAACGGCCTCGCGCTCGACCCGGCCGGCAACGTCGTCGTGGCGGGCCAGACGATGTCGACGAACTACCCGACCGTCGCGGGCGCAGCGGACACCACGCACAACGGCGGCTGGGACGGGTTCGTCTTCAAGCTCGCGGCGGCAGGCAACGCGCTCCTCATGTCGAGCTACCTCGGCGGTTCGCTGAGCGACTGGGCGATGTCGTGCTCGGTCGCGCCGGACGGCGCGCCGGTCGTCGTCGGCGCCACCATGTCGTCGACCTTCCCCGTCACGGCGGGCGCCTTCGACGGAACGCCGAACGGCGGCTTCGACGCCTTCGTCTGCCGCTTCGCGGCGACCGGCGGCGCGCTCGCGTGGAGCACGCTCGTCGGCGGCTCGGGCAGCGACCAGGCGATGGGCGTCGACTGCGACGCGACGGGGGTCTACCTCGCCGGCGTCTGCGGCCTCGGCTTCCCGACGACGCCGGGCGCGTTCGACGTCGCCAACGACGGCGGCGAGGCGTTCGTCGTGAAGCTGGCGCTCGACGGCGCGTCGCTCGTCTACTCGACCCTGCTCGGCGGCTCGAGCACCGATCAGGCCAACGCGATCGCGGTCGACCCCCTCGGCGCGGCGCACGTGGTCGGTTGGACGAACTCGTCCAACTTCCCCGTGTCCGCGATCACCTACGACGCCGTGTTCAACGGCGGCGGCTCGCCCGCCGACGGCTTCGTCGTCAAGTTGAACGCGTCCGGCTCGCAGCTTCTGTTCTCGTCGTACCTCGGATCTCCGCAGAACGACGAGTGCCGCGGCGTCGCGCTCGACGACGCGTCGTCGACCTACGTGGTCGGCATGACCCACGGCGACATGGCCCTCCCGGGTCCGGGCTACGACCTGACGCCGAACGGGTCCGACGACGCCTTCGTGGTGAAGTTCGACCTGTCGCCGGCGGCCCTCGCGGCCCCGATCGGCGCGGGATGCAACTGGAACGCGACGCCTCCGGCGCTCACCTGCTCGCCGCCGGTGCTCGGCCAGACGGTCGTCGCCGTCGGCGGCGGCGCCCCGGCCAATCAGCCCGGCATGCTCCTGGTCGGCGCGGCGCCGACGACCAACTCGTTCTTCGGCTACGGCTGCGTGCTGCAGATGAGCACCGTGGTGATGGAGCCGATCGGCGAGATGGCGGCGGCCGGCGACGGCGGCTGGCAGCTGTCGGCGCTCGTGGCGCCGATCGCGGAGAACGCCGGCGCTACGTGCCGCGTGCAGGGCGTGTTCCTCTCGCCCGTGCATCCGCTGGGCTTCGTGTTCACCGACTGCGTCGAGGTCACCCTCGGCTACTGACTCTCCTCCCTGACCCGCGCGGCCCCGAGGCCGCGGCAGCGGGGCCGGCGCGATCTTCGGATCCGCCGGCCCCGCCTTTTTTCCGGGGCGCCGCCTTCGCGGTCGCCGTCGCGCCGCCCTTCGGCGCCGCGTTTCGCGGGGCCGCAACACCTTGCAGCGGCCGACGCGGGCCGGTTGAAGAAGGAAAAGCGACCTCCGACGGGGCTTTTCAGGGACGATCCCGAAGAGGCGCGCGGAGGCTTTCACGACGCGCCAAGCCCGAAACGTGACGCTCGGACCGGGTTAGAGATATTTCGAAAAAATCCGAAAAAGGAACTGTACGCGGCGAACCCGCATATCTATGACTTGGGCGACGACGGTCCGTAGTCGGTTCGACCGGCGCAGGACCTGCGAACGCGTCGCGTCGGCGCGTCCGCACGTCGAGGTGTCCCCTTGCATCGAAACCGTCCCCCCGTCGTCGCCGTCGCCGGTCCGCGCGCGTTTCGCGCCGCGGGATCGACCGCGCGCCGCCGTCGCGCGTCGTGCTCCCTCGCGGACCTCGACGTGCTCGAGGTCGCGATTCGGGGATACCGTTCGCTCCGTCGCATGCCCGCGTCGCAGGGCTTCGCCTTCAAAGGCCTCTGCGCGCGCCGCATAAACCGCTACATCGGACGACTTCGCAGTTGCCGCAACGACCGCGTCGCCGTCTAATACGCCGTCTTCGCCGTTCGCTTCGCGCCCACCCCGGCGCCGTCCCTCGCCAAGCAAACATCCCTATGACTCGTAGTCGCACCGTCGTCACTTGGGTGACGTTGGCGGCCTGCTCGGCCGTCGTGTCGTACGTCGCCGATCGAACGCTTACGCACGCCCCGGCGGCGGGCGTCGACGGCGAGCTCCGGGCTCAGGCGCCGGATTCGAACCTCGCCGACGTCGCGTCGTCTTCGGACGGCGCGTGCGGCGCGGACGCGAAGAGCGCGCAGCTTCAGAAATTCCCGTTGATGTTCGCGGAGAACCGCGGGCAGTTCGACGCGGTCGCGAAGTACTCCGCGCGCTACCGGGGCATCAACGCGTTCGTCACCGCCGAAGGCTATCGCTTCGGCCTGTTCGCTCCCGAGGCGCTGCGCATGGATCCGCGCGCCGACGACCCGTGGGCGAACGCGGACCTCAGCAAGGCGGCGAACGTGTTCTTCACGTTCGAAGGCGCCTCGCCGAACGTCGCCGTGGTCGGAGAAGGCCCGCTCGCCACGCGCTTCAACTACTTCCTCGGACCGGACGCCGCCGGCTGGCGCACCGACGTGCCGACCTTCGCGTCGGTCCGTCATAAGGCCGTGTATCCCGGCATCGACGTCGTGCTCGGCGATCGCGACGGCCGGCTCGAGTACGACCTCGTGCTGAAGCCCGGCGCCGACCTGTCGCAGGTCCGCATCCGCGTCGACGGCGCGGAGGGCGGGCTCGAGGCGGAAGAAGGCGGCGGCCTCCTGACGCGCACGCGCGCCGGGCCCTTCCAGCAGACGGCGCCCGTCGCCTTCGTGCGCCGCGCCGACGGCTCGCTCAAGACGGTGCCCTGCCGCTTCCGCCTGCTCGGCGAGAACGTCTTCGGCTTCGAAGCCGACGGCTGGGACGCGACCGAAGAGCTCGTGGTCGACCCGGGCCTCGTGTTCGCCTACCTCGTCACCGGCTCGGTGGCCGACCAGGCGAACGGCGTGTCGAGCGACCCCGTCCTCAACAGCTACATCGGGGGGCGCACCTCGTCGGCGAACTTCCCGGCGACGCCCGGCGCGTTCGACGTCACGCTCACCAGCGGCAACTTCGACGCCTTCCTCGCGAAGATCGACCCGGTGGCCGGCGTGCTGACGTACTGCACCTTCATCGGCGCGAGCGGCATGGACTACGTGTCGGCGCTCCGCGCCGACTCCGCGGGCAATCTGTACGCAACCGGCCAGGCCGGCTCGTCGGGCTTCCCCACGACCGCGGGCGCCTACGACACGTCCTACAACGGGCAGGGCGACGGCTTCGTGACCAAGCTCAGCCCGACGGGCAACTCCCTCGTCTACTCGACGGTGGTGGGCGGCTCGTTCGAGGAGCGCATCCACGGGCTGGCGGTCGACGCGGCGGGCGCGGCGTACATCGTCGGGCAGACGCTGTCGCACACCAACTACCCCGGGACGTCGACCCAGACGATCCCGATCGGCGCCAACAACTCGGTGGGCGCGATCAACTGGAATACCTGCGTCACGAAGGTGAACGCCGGCGGCGCGTCGCTCGGATACAGCTTCCGGACCGGCGGCGACGGCAGCGACTGGGCGTACGCCGTGGCGGTCGACGCCGCGGGCGCCGCGTACGTGGTCGGCGCCACGTCGTCCACCAACCACCCGACGTCGAACGCGTTCGACGCGACGCCGAACGGCGGATTCGACGCCTTCGCCTTCAAGGTGGGAGCGACGGGCTCGTCCTTCGTCTTCTGCACGCTCCTCGGCGGCCCGGGCGCGGACCAGGCCTTCGGCGTCGACGTCGACGCGACGGGCGCCGCCTACGTCGTCGGCAACGCGGGCATCGGATTCCCGACGACCGCCGGCGCCTGGGACGTGACCGGCGACGGCTCCGACGGCTTCGTCACGAAGCTGCAGCCGGCCGGCAATGCGCTCCAGTTCTCCACCTACCTCGGCGGCACCAGCAGCGATCAGATCAACGGCATCAAGGTCGACCACGGCCTTCGCCCGGTGGTCGTGGGCTGGACCAACTCGGCGTCGTTCCCGACGACCGCGTCGGGCTACGACACGACGTACGGCGGCGGCGGATCGCCTGCGGAGGGCTTCCTCACGAAGCTCACGTGGAACGGAACGGGCCTCCTCTACTCGAGCTTCATCGGCGGCAACGGCAACGACGAGTGCACGGGCGTCTCCCTCGACTCGAACGGCTGGGCCTACGTCGGCGGAACCGCCAACGGCTCCTCGGCCGCGACGTTCCTCCCCGGCGCCTGGTTCTCCGGCGGCGTCGGCGCCGAAGAGGCGTGGACCGCGAAGTTCGAGCTGCCGGCCAGCCCGTCGGTGACGCTGCTGGGCCAGGGGTGCTCGGCGACCGCGCCCCTCACGCCGCTGCCGACGTTCAACCTGTCCCTCCCCACGCTGGGCGAAATGCTGACCTTCAGCGGCCAGAACGCGGCGCCGGCCGGCTACGGCTACGTGCTGATGAGCTTCGCGCCGAACTACGCGCTGCCGATCAGCCCGACGTGCACGCTGTACTTCGACCCGACGTCGGTGATGGCGATCAGCACCTACCTGACGAACACGTCCGGCAACTGGTCGCAGCAGTTCTTCCTCGTCAACAACCCGTCGTGGGTCGGCGCGGTGCTGCGCATGCAGGCGTTGACCTACTCCGCGGCGACGCCGTGGGGCTTCGAGCTGACGAACGGGCTCGACGCCGAGATCGGGTACTGAGAACCGCCCGGCGCGGGCGGTTTCCGCCCGCGCCCTCCGCGGCGCCCGTCAGAGGTGGGCGTCGCGCGCGGCCGCCGCGAGCGCCGCCACCCGATCGCGGAGGCTCGCCGGCGCGCGCACTTCGAGGTCGCGCACGCCGAGCCCCGCGAGGTACGCCGCGAACGCGGACTCGTCGGCGTAATGCGGTCGCCAGCGCAGCCCCTTCGCCGTCTCCGTCCACGTCGAGGGGTCGGCCGTCTCCCGGATCCGTGCGGCGGACGCGGCGGGCACGCGGACGTCCGCGCGCCGCGATCCGTCGTCGAACCGTCCGGACGCCGCGGCGAACGCCCGGAGCGAGAAACCCTTCGGGCGCGCGAATCGCTCGTCGAGGCGGACGAGGCTCAGGATGCGGTCGAGCCGGAACGACTGCGGCCGTCCGCGGCCGGGATCGATTCCCGCGACGTACCACGCGCCGCCGCGCTCGAAGAGCCCGAGAGGCCTGAGGCGGCGCGTCGTCGCGTCGAGGCGGCCGAGCGGTCGATAGCGGACTTCGACGACCCTTCGCTCTTCGGCGGCGATCCGCAGCACGTCGGCGGCGCGCGCCTCCTCCGGGCGCGGCGGGCGCCGCACGAAGCGTCGCGCGAGGGCGGCGAATCTCCGGCGCGCGGCGTCGGACATCGAGCTTTCGATCTTCGCGACCAGGCGACGCGCGGCCTCCGGCGGCTCCCCGCCCGGCGGCGTGGAGGCCTCGAGCGCGCTTTTCAGCGCGAGCGCCTCGAGAGGCGTGAGGCTCACGGGCCGCCGGAACTGCTCGGCGAACGTCACGTAGACGCGCCCGCCGGTCAACGACGGGCTCACGAACTGATGAGGAAGGTACGGCGGCACGCCGCAGAGAAGCAGCGTCGAGAAGAGGTCGCGCACGACCGTCTCTTCGGAGAGGTGCGCCGCCTCGGCCAGCTCGGCGACGGTGAGCCCGGGCCGCGCGCGGGCGAGCGCGAGGAGCGCGAGGCACCGCGCGGCGTCCTCCCGCACGTCGCTCACGGCGCGCCCCGCCGGGTCTGGGCGGCCGCCAGCGCCGCGGCGTACTCCCGCGTCGCACGACGAAGCTCGGCGGGCGACGCCACCTCGACGGCGCCGCCCCGCGCGACGACCTCGGCCGCGAACGCTTCGACGTTGCGCACGCGCACCGCGTACTCCGCCGCGCCGTCCTCGGTCCTGAGCGGCCGAGGGGCTCCGGCGGCGCGCAGCACGGCGCGCTCGGCGCCGCCGCGCACGCGCACCGTCGCTTCGACCTCCTCCGAGGGGCCGTCGCCTCCGCCGGGGAGGTGGTCCTCGAGTCGGAAGCCCTCGGGCGGCGCGTCCTCGGGGACCGCGCGGCCTTCGGCGGGCGTCGGCGCGCCGACGATCCGCGCCAGCTTGAAGCAGCGGATCGCCCGCCGCTCATGGCACCAACCGACCAGGTACCAGGCGCCGTCGGAGCGACCGAGTCCGTACGGGCTGACGGTGCGGCGGACCGGACGCCCGGCCCCGCCGCGCGTGTACTTGAAGCGGACGCGCCGCTCGGCGGCGGCGGCCTCCGCGACCGCGACCAGCGCCCCGCCGTCGGTCGGCCCGGCCAGTTCGCCGAGCGGCGCCGACGGCTCGTCGCACGCGGACGGAGGGGCGGACGCCGGCAGATCGGCGGCGAGCTTGCGCAGGGCGCCGCGCAGCGCGTCGGCGAGCGGACCGCCGCCGAGCGCCGCGCCGCCGGCGCGCGCCGCGACCGACAACATGGCCGCGTCGGCCTCGGTGAAGACCGTCCGGCGGAGAAACGTCCGCTCCGCCGCGACGCGATAGCCGCCTCCGCCCGCTCCGTCGGAGACGAACTCGGTCTCCACGCCGAGCGCGGCGAGGTCCGCCCGGTCGCGCACGAACCGCTTCTCATGCGCGTCGGGCGCGGCGTCGTCGTCGTAGCCGGCGACGCGCCCGACGATCTCCGAAAACGGGACGGGCTCGCGCGCCGCGAAGAAGAGCGCGACGAGATTCAGCAGCCTCTCGAGCTTGGTGACCTGGTCCGCCACGGCGCGCGCCGATGTTACGCGGCGGCCGCGCCGGCTTCCTTCGCCCGCCATCGGCGCGCCGACCGTCGGAAGCAGAAGACGTACGCGAGGAGCGCCGCGACGTGCGCGACGTCGAGGGCGATCCACACCCCTTCGGGGTTCGGGCCGCCGCGGGCGAAGAGGCCGAAAAGGCCGGCGCCCGAGAGCGCGCCCGCGGCGAGCGGCAGCAGCACGAGGTAGCAGCAGAAGTCGACGATCAACGGCGTGACCACGTCGAGCGCGCCGTTCAGCGACCGCGAGAGCGTCGCGCCCGCGGCGAGGATCGGGGCGAACGGAAGGGTGAGCCGCAGGTAGGCGTAACCCGCCTCGCGGCCGGCGTCGGCCAGCGTGGGATCGATCAGCGAGAAGAGCGGATCGCGGAAACGCCAGAGGGCGAGGGCCATCAGGCCGACCGACCATGCGCTGTGGAACATGGTGCACCACGCCGCGACCCCGGCGCGCCGCGCCCGGCCCGCGCCGAGATTCTGGCCCACGAGCGTCGTCGCCGCCGCGCCCCAGCCGATGGCGGCGAAGACCGCCGTCATATCCAGGCGCTGCGCCACGGTGACGCCGTCGAGGAACGTCCCCGCCTGACCCTCGGCGGCCTCCTGCGCGATCCGCAGGACCCACGCGAACGAGGCGAGCCGGATCACGAGCTGCGCCGAGGAGGACAGGCCCTTCGCCGACAGGACGCCCCAGTGCGTCGGCCGCGCGAACGCCGAGCCCCGCGCCGCGAAGCCGCCGGCGCCGCGCCGGAGCCACCATACGGCCGCGCCGACCGCGAGCCCGCGGGAGATCACCGTCGCCCAGGCGGCGCCCGCCGTCTCGAGCTTCGGGAACCCGGCGACGCCGTGCACCATCGCGACGGTGAGGGCGAGGTTGAGGACGTTGGACCCGACCAGGAGCGCCATCGGGCGCACCGAATCGCCCGCGCCCCGCAGCGCCGCGGTCGCGGCGAGGAGGAGGAACATGGTCGCGGCGCCGAGCGACATGATGCGCAGGTAGTCGCCGCCGGCGACCGCCGCCGGCCCGCCGAAGTCGTAGCCGGCGAGGATGCGCGCGGCGACCGGGAGGAACGGGAAGCACGTCGCCGCCGACACCGCGACGGCGAGCCACGCCGCGTCGCGCGCGACGGCGTGCGCCTCCGCGCCGTCCCGCGCGCCTTTGGCCTGGGCGATCAGCGCCACCGCGACGTTGCAGATCCCGTCGAATACGAGAAACGGCGCCGTGACCAGGATGCTCGCGACGTTGATCGCCGCGGGCGCGCCCTCGATGCCGAGCCGCGCGATCACGAGGAGGTCGACGAGGTTGAACACCCCGTGGAGGCACAGCGCCGCCGCGATCGGCGCGCCGAAGCGGAGCGACGTGCGCAGAAGCGGCGCCCGGACGAGGTCGCGCCGGCCGGCGTCGCGATCGGCGCGCGCCGCCGCGTCGCTCACGCGCGCGTTTCCTTCGCCGTGCGCGCCGCGTCGGCGTCGACCATCAGGTCGACGATCTCCTCGAACGACCGGGTCGGCGCCCATCCGAGCTCGCGGCGCGCCCGCGAGGCGTCGCCCCTGAGCGTCGCGACTTCCGTCGGCCGAAGCAGCGACGCGTCGCTGCGGACGTAGCGGCGCCAGTCCAGGCCCACGCGGTCGAAGGCGCGCTCCGCGAACTCGCGGACCGACCGGGAGGCGCCCGTGGCGACCACGAAGTCGCCCGGGCGGTCGCGGCGCGCCATGAGGGTCATGGCGACGACGTAGTCCGGCGCCCAGCCGAAATCGCGGCGCGCTTCGAGGTCGCCCAGGACGAGCTCGGTCTGCGTCCCCGCGCGGATCCGCGCGGCGGCGACGGTGATCTTCCGCGTCACGAACTCCGGCCCGCGGCGCGGCCCCTCGTGGTTGAAGAGGATGCCGCAGGAGACGTGCATGCCGTACGCCTCGCGGTACATCGTCGCGACGCGATGGGCGAACTCCTTCGCCGCGCCGTACGGGCTGACCGGTCGGAACGGCGTGCTTTCGTCCTGCGTCGGAGTCGCGGCGTTGCCGAACATCTCCGACGACGACGCCTGATAGAAGCGCGCGTCGGGGCGCACGGCCCGCGTCGCTTCGAGCAGCCGGAGCGCGCCGAGCCCGGTGATCTGCGCCGTCAGCTCGGGCTGCTCGAACGAAACGCCGACGTGCGAGAGGGCGCCGAGGTGATAGACCTCGTCGGGCTTCGAGATCTCCAGCGC
>DASPNK010000629.1:0-2544 GCA_035626575.1 Planctomycetota bacterium
GCCCGGCCCGAAGCGGAGCGGAGGGACGGCCCTGCCGCGTCGGTCGACGGCGCGCGAAGAACGGCGCCGCACGACCGTCGGCCGGTGCGGCGCCCTGCGCCGCGCCTCCGCGGTCCGAGCGGGCGCCGACGATCGGCGGCGGGCGCCTGGGCCGCAGCGGTCCCGCCCGGAACGCAGCGGAAGGACACGCCGGGCCGGCGGCCCCTTCCGGCTAACATCGCCGCCCGCCGTGACCGACGCCGACTCCCTCGCTCCGAGCACGTATTTCGAGTCCGATTCGGCGGGGCCGTCGCCGGCCGACGGGCCGCGCCTCGGCGCCTACCGCCTGCTGCGCGAGCTCGGCCGCGGCGGCCAGGGTCGCGTCTACCTCGCGGAAGACGAGCGCCTGCGACGTCTCGTCGCGCTCAAGGTGATCGATCTCGCCGCCGGTCCGGCGCTCGACCGCTTCCGCCGCGAGGCCGAGGTGACGTCGAAGCTCGACCACCCGGGCGTCTGCGCCGTCTACGAGGTCGGCGAGGACCGCGGCCGCAGCTACATCGCCATGCGCTACGTCGAGGGCGAGACGTTGGCGCGGAAGCTGTCGACCGCGCGCCGCGTCGCGGAGGAGACCGGACGCACGCCCTCGATGTGGACGCCGTCGGTCGAGGCGCCGGGCGCGGGCGGCGCCGCCGCGGCGTCCGACGCGCCGCCGCCGAGCCGGGCCGACCTGAAGCGCACGCTCCGCTTCGTCGAGAAGGCCGCGCGCGCCCTCCACGCCGCGCACGAGGCCGGCGTCGTGCACCGCGACGTGAAGCCGGGCAACCTGATCGTCGGCGTCGACGGCGACCCGGTGGTGCTCGACTTCGGCCTCGCAGGCGTGCTCGACGACGAAGCCGCCGTGCTGACGCGCACGGGCGAAGTGTTCGGCACGCCCGGCTACATGGCGCCGGAGCAGATCGTCCCCGGCCGCGGCAAGCCCGACCCGCGCACCGACGTCTACGCCCTCGGCGTCGTGCTCTTCGAGTGCCTCACGCTGCGCCGGCCGTTCGACCGACCCACGCGCGACGCGCTCTTCACCGCCATCCTCGTCGACGATCCGCCCGACGTGCGGAAGTTCAACCGCGCCGTTCCGATCGACCTGAAGACGGTGGTCGAGCTGGCGCTCGAGAAGGAGCCGCGCCGCCGCTACGAGAGCGCCCTTCACTTCGCCGACGACCTTCGCCGCGCGCGCGAGTCGGAGCCGGTCGCGGCGCGCCGCGTCGGCCCGCTCGGACGCGCGGTCCGGTTCTCGCGCCGACGCCCCGCGGTCGCGGCGCTCGCGGCCGTCCTCGCGATCGCGACGCCCACGACGGCGTGGCTGGGCGCGACCTACGTCGCCAACCGGCCGAAGGTCCTCGAACAGGAGCGTCTCGACCGGGAAGAGGCGGCCGAGTTCGCGCTCGACGACGCCTACCGCGCCGTTTCGCTGGGGTTGAAGGACGAAGCGCTCGCGGGATTCCGCCGCGCGCGGGAGATCCGGCCGGAGGCGCACGAGGCGATCGCGGGCGCGGCGCTGATCCGCCTCCGTTCCGCCGATCCGGCGGGCGCGCTCGCCGAACTGGAGGCCGCGCCGCCGGAGACGCGCGACGCCTTCGCGCCGCTCCGCGCCTCCGCGCTCGCCAACCTCGGCCGACTCGAGGAGGCGCGCGCCGCCGCTCAAACGCCGGCTTCCAACACCGCGCTCGGCTGGTTCGTCCGCGGATGGTCGGCCGGCGCCGACGACGCCGGCCCGGCCTCGCGCCCTTCGGGCGCCGCCTACGCGGCGCGCGACGCCGCCTACCGCGCGGTCTTCCTCTCGCCCAAACCGCGGCGCCTCTATTACGACCACCTCGCCGAAGCGGCGCTGCGGGTCGCGACCCGAGGCGACGTGCGCGACCTGCGCTTCGCGCGCGCCGTCGCCGAAAGCGCCGTCGAGCAGTGGCCCGACGACCCGTCGGGGTGGTTCTACCGGGGCGTGGCCGCGGGCCTCGAAGACGACGTCGAGGCCGCGAAGTCCCATTACCGCCGCGCTCTGGAGCTCGGCGGCTCGCGCATGAACAAGGTCGCGCGCGCCCACGTCGAGCTGAACCTCGCCAACCTTCTCGCCGACGACCGTCGCCCCGAGGGCCACGCGGAAGCGGAGGCGATCTACCGGCGCCTCGTCGAGGCCGACGGCGGGGCCTTCGCCTCCGCGCACCGCAACTACGCCGCCTTCCTGCAGCGGCGCGGACGTCGCGCCGACGCCGCGCCGCATTTCGCGCGGCTCGCCGAACTCCGCCCCGACGAACCCGAGCCGTACGCGCAGCTCGCCGTCCTGCACCTGGAGGACGGGCGCGCCGATCTCGCGCTCGCCGCGCTCGACCGCGAGCTCGCTCTTCGGCCGCGCGATCCGATCGCCGCGCACAACCGCGCCAACGCGCTCGGCGCGCTGGGGCGCGCCGACGACGCCCTCGCCGCCGCGAGGTTCGCGGCGGAGGTCTCCCCCGGCGACGCCGACGTGCGTTGCGCGCTCGCCGCGCGCACCGCGCAGGCCGGGCGCCGGGACGA
>DASPNK010000630.1:0-3857 GCA_035626575.1 Planctomycetota bacterium
TTCTCGTTGACGCAAACGTTGACGTGGACCTGGCAGTCGTACCCAATCTCCTTCATCAGGCCCGCTCCAGCTTCCCCTTCTCGAAGAGATAATCGAGGTACTTGTTGGAGAGCTTCTCCTGAAGGTTGTTGGCCTTGAGGCGCTCGTTGAGGTTGTTCCAGTCGACGACGTCGAGCTCCTGATCCTGATTGAAGCAGGAGAAGATGAACGACTCCTGCCCGGTGACCGGGTCGACGTGGCGCTGCAGGCACTGCGCGCAGACCTCTTTCATCATGCACTGCATCGGCGAGTTGATGCTGCCGACGGCGACGTGGCGCTTGAGGAGCGGGCCTAGCGTGGTGGGGTCGTGACGCGCCGCTTTCACCGCCGCCATCATGCGGTCGGAGCCGATGGCGATGATGCGATCCACCTGGTCGAGCGGGATCGGCGTCTCCCCCATCGCGCCCTTCGCGTAGGCGACCATCGCCTGCACGATGTTCCCGCGGAAGTGGCGGTCCTGCGGGCGCCGGGGCGCGATCTCCACGCCCATGTCGGTGGAGTACACCACCAGATCGGTGGCGGCCTCGATCTCGTCGCGCTTGAACAGGTCGGCGCCGTTCTTGTAGCCCGCGAAGTAAAGGACGCGCGAGCCCGCCTCCTTCAACGCCTTGGCGATCGAGAAGAGCACCGCGTTCCCGAGGCCGCCGCCGGCGAGCAGCACCGTCTCCCCGGAGGGGATCTCGGTGGGCGCGCCCGTCGGGCCCATGCACACGACCTCCTGGCCGGGCTTGAGCAGAGCGCAGAGGCTCGACGATCCGCCCATCTCGAGGATGATCAGCGACAGGAGCCCCTTGTCCTTGTCCGTCCAGGCGCCGGTGAGCGCGAGGCCTTCCATCGCGGTGCGGAGCCCGAGCGACGTGAGGGCCTGCGACTCGAAATCCTGAAGCCGATAAAACTGGCCGGGCTCGAACTTCCGCGCCTGGAACGGCGCGTGGAGCACCACTTCGACGATCGTCGCGGTGAGGCGCTCGACGCGGACGACCCGCGCGCGCAGGCCGTCGTCGAGCGTGGAGCACAGCTCGGCGAAGCTCCGGTCGCGCGCCGCCTGGGCCGCCGGGTCGAGGTTCCGGATCCGCGTCGCGAACAGCGCGACGACCTTCGGGAAGCCGTTCTTCGCCGACGCCATCGCCTTCACGACGTTGCCGGCGTACGCCGGATGGTTGTCGCCGTAGTAGGAGACGGTGAGGCCGGTGTCGACGTCGACGTACGACGTGAAGAACGCCTCGCGCGGAGGCCCGCCGGCCGCCACCCGCGGGCGGCCGTCTTCGAACGTCGCCTGGTGCGGCTCGAAGTAGCCGCCCTTCGGCTGCATGCGGAACGTGCCGGGACGCTCCTTCTCGTAGATGGTGTTCGGACTGGTGCCCGCGGCGACCATCACCGTCCGCGCCGGCATCTCGACGATCTCGCCCGAGCCGCGCCACTTGCCGTCCTTCAGCGCCTGCCGCTCGAAGCGGATCGCGCGGATCGCGCCGGTTTCGTCGGCCACGCATTCCGTCGGCGAGAGGTTCTCGGCGATGCCGATGCCCTCCTCCAGCGCCTTGATCACCTCCTCGTGGTTGAGGCGATAGGCGGGCGAGTCCTGCAGCGACTTCCGGTAGCAGAGCGTCACGCCGCCGAACTTCCGCACCAGAGGCACGAAGTTCGGCGCTTCGCCAGCCTCTTCGGCGCGGGCGCGTTCGGCCCCGAACGCCGCGGCGTGGACGAGGTACTCCTCGAGCTGACGACGCTCCTCGCCGGCGAGCCGGGCCTCGACGTCGCACCAGGCGCCTTCGCTCTTAAGCAGGGCGACGCGCGCCGCGACCCGCTCGCACATGAGCGGGTAATAGGCGAAGAGCTCGGTGGCGGTGTCGATCGCCGTCAGGCCGCCGCCGATCACGACCGCGGGCAACGACGCCTGGAGATTCGCGAGCGACGACTCCTTGAAGGCGCCGGTCAACTGCAGCGCCATGAGGAAATCGCTCGCCTGCCGCACGCCGCGCAGCAGGTTGTTCTTCATGTCGACCAGCGTGGGCTTGCCGGCGCCGGTCGCCACCGCGACGTGGTCGAAGCCCAGCTCCGCGGCGTCCTTCAGCGTCAGCGTGCCGCCGAAGCGCACGCCGCCGAAGATCCTGAGCCCCTGGCGGCGCGCCAGCGTCAGGTAGATCAGGAAGAGGAAGTTCTTGTCCCAGCGCACGGTGATGCCGTACTCCGAGACGCCGCCGAACCCCTGCGGCGTGCGTCCGCCGAGCCGCTGGACGTGCGACGCCCAATCCTTCACCGGGCGGAATCCGCGCCCCGCGAGGTCGTCGGCGAGCGGCTCGATCTTCAGGCCGTCGACCGCGACGACGCCGAAGCCCTCGTTTGCGAGATAATGCGCCAGCGTGTAGCCGGCCGGACCGAGACCGACCACCAGCACCTTCTTGCCGTTGAGGGGCAGCTGATACGGGCGGCGGACGTTGAGCGGGTTCCAGCGCGTGAAGAGGCCGTAGATCTCCGGGCCGTACGGCATCCCCAGCACGTCGGTCAGCACCGACGTCTCGATCTGCGGGATGTTCACCGGCTCCTGCTTCTGGAAGATGCAGGCCTTCATGCAGTCGTTGCAGATGCGGTGACCGGTGCCCGGGCACATCGGGTTGTTGATCATCACCGCGGCCAGCGCGCCGATCGCGTCGCCGCGATCGCGCAGCCAGTGCATCTCGCTGATGTGCTCGTCGAGCGGGCATCCCTCGAGGGGGATGCCGAGCGGGTTCTTGCGGTAGGTCCCGTCCTTCTCCGGGAAGCCCTTGGCGCACGAGTCCTTGTCGCGCTCGTGGCAGAACAGGCACGTTTCGATCTCGCCCATCACCTCCCGCGGCGCCATGCGCGGGTCGGTGAGGTCGAAGCCCGTCCGACGGCGAAGCGCGTGCTCCGGGCCGAAGAGCAGCTCGGGAAGGTCGGCGCGCGGCCGGCGCTCCGGCACGAGGCGGTCGAAGTGCAGCGGCTCCTGCGTGCGGAAGACGACCCAGTCGCGGCCCACGCCGTGCGGGTCGAAGCGCTTCGCCCAGGCGCCGAACCGCGCCAGCCGGTCGAGGACGCCGTTCAGCGCGGCGAGCCGCGCCGGGCCGTCGACCGCCGTCCCGAACACCGGGTCGACCGCCGCCGTCCGCGCCGCCGCGTCCCCGCCGGCGCCGCCCGCTTTCAGGTCGATCTCCAGGTCGAGCAGCAGCGCGACGGCGCGCGCGAAGGCGAACTCGGGATGCTCCCCCGCCTCCGGCTCGCCGAGCGCCTCGACGTAGGGGCGGATCGCCTTCTCGAGCGCCGCGCGTTCCGTCTCCGCCACGTCGTCGAACGCGCCCCGCCGCAGCACGCGCTTGCGGGTGAAGTCCTTGCGGACGCGCATCAGGACGTGCAGCTGGCGGGTCTTCTCCGAGAGGAATTTCCGCGCCCCCTCGACTCCGAACAGGGCGCCGACGAACGCCGACACGTGCGGCCCGACGTGGCACGCGATCCACGTCTCCTCCTCGCGGACCGGGTCGCCCTTCTCGAGGATCTCGCGGTACTTGAGGGCGACGGTCGGATCGCGCCGGTCGAGGTCGTTGAGGAACGCGACGAACAGGTCGCGGAGCCGCGCCGGGCGGTACAGGTCGGCGAAGACGTACCCGGGGAGTCCGAGCTTCATCGCTCCTTCATCCAGGGACGGCTCGGGGGCGTAGTCGGTCCGGGGGGCGTTCATCGCGCGGCGTCTCGCAGTCGGTCGGTGGCGGCCGGAATCAGGCGAAGATATCAGCGCGTTCCGGCGGTCGAAACGGCGGAGGGAGCCCCGTCCGGGCGCGTAGAACGCGCCGAAACGGAGCCCTTTG
>DASPNK010000631.1:0-8368 GCA_035626575.1 Planctomycetota bacterium
ATCGCGGCGACGACGAGGTCGGGGCGGTCGAAGAGGCGTCGGCCGCTCGCGAGCAGCCCGTGTTTGGCGTCGAGCGCGACGCGCACCGGACCTTCGCCGTCCTCCCGCGTCGCCACGGAGACCTCGCGCGACTGCAACGGCCACGTGCGCTCGGCGTCGCCGCCGTCCGCACGGACGCGCAGCCGCGCGGTTCCCCGCCAGCCGATCGCCGACCCGGTCCGCGTCTCCGGCTTCCCGTCGGCGCCGCGGCGCGTGACCGCGTAGGTCCCGCCGTCGCGCACGACGCTCGCCTCCTCCGCGGGCGCCGACCAGGCGCCGCCGACGACCGCGCCGCCGGCGTCGAACGTCGGATCGAGGAACACCTCGCCCTCGAGGTGCAGGTCGCGGCCGCGGACCGCCTCCGTCGTCCCGTCCGCGCGGCGGAGCGTCAGCTCGTCGTCGAGCTTCACCTGCGACGCCACCAGCGCGGCGACGCCGAAGCCGACCAGCAGCTTCACCGCGGCCTTGACCGCGGGAGACGCCTTCTTCATGCGCCGGGGCCCCCGTGCGCCGCGGCCGCTTTCGACGCCGCCTCCGCCACGCCCTCGAGCTCGCGGTCGAGGTCGTCGAGCAACCCCTCGGCGAACGCCGCAGGATCGACCTTCAGCTCGGCGAGCCCGACGGCCGGCACCGGCGCGCCCGCGGGGTCGACGTTCACGCCGAAGTGAATGAGGGTGGACGTGGCCGACACCGTGGCCAGCGAGACGTTGAGCTTGCGGCCGTCGACGTACACGTCGTCGCCGCGCCGTTCGACGGCGCGGCCGGTCGCCGCGCGCACGCGGTCGGCGCAGCGCGCCGCGAGGAGGCGCTGCACGAGGACGCCGCGCACGAGGTCGACTTCGAAGCGCTCGACGATCACGTGGACCATGTCGGCGGAGACGATGAACGCCCCCGCCTCGCGGTCCGCGAGGTCGAGGAGCGCGTCGCCCCGCACGTCGCACCGGCCGCGGAACGCGACGGCGGCGTCCCCGGTCACGCCGAAGCGCTTCCGGAGGAAGTGCGGGCGGAGCTGCGTCCCGTCGTAGTCCTGGCGCGGCTCGAAGGAGACCGCGCGCCGGAGGCGCCTCAGGGCCAACGGTGGATCCCCGTGCGCTCCCACCACAACGTCCACGCCGTCGCCTCCATGCCGTGGTCTTCCGCCGTCAGCGCGACCAGCGTGCGATGCGCCGCGAGGCGCACCGCGCGGTCGTCTTCGGCGAGTTGCTTGATCGCCGCCTCCGCGGCGCCGCGGCCGGGATAGGCGGAGAGGGCCTCGAGGATCTTGACCCGCGCCTCGGCGTCGCGCTCCCGCGGCAGCGCGTAGAGCAGCGCGGGGCCGTAGTCGGGATCGAGCACCTGCGCCGCGGCGACGGCGCCCGCGGCCCGCACGCTCGAGTCTTCGGAGCGGAGGGCCGCGACGGTGAGCTGGACCACGGTCTGCCGCGCCAGCCGGCGCAGGGCGTAATCCACTTCGGCGCGCAGCTCGGGCATCTCGAAGAGCGCCACGTGCAGGCCGAGGTACTCCAGCACGGCGCGCGCGCCCCCGGAGGTTCTCCCTTCGCGCGTCAGCCGGAGACGCGCCAGCGTGCGGATCGGCTCGAGCGACTCCGCGGCGGCCTCCGCTCTCACGCGCGCGCGGTTCTCACGCCACCACGCGTCCCAGGCCTCGAAGGTGCGGCCGACGTCGACGCCCGTGATCTCGCGGAGCTGCACCAGCGCGGCTTCGGCCACCGCGCGGTCGGGATTGCGGAGGTTCGGCAGATGCGCGGTCTCGATCTCCATCCGGCGGCCCTGAGCCTCGAGCCGGTGGATCTGCTCGGCCGCGACGACGGGCGGTTCCGCGACGTCGAGAAAGGCGTCCCTTGCGGGCTCGAGAGGCCAACGCAACGCGAGGCGGCTCGCGAGGCGCACCGCCTGCGCGCGAAGGAGCGGAGACTCGGCGCCCTCCGCGATGTACGCGCACTTCGCGACGGCGCGGGCCATCTGGGAGACCGTGAGCGCGTCCTGCTCGGCGAGCCCGGACATCGCCTCGAACGACAGTTGACCGGCGTCGTAAACGTCGATCTTCAGCTTGCCCCGATCGCCGTGAACCTGATGCAGATCCGCGAGCCAGTCCTCGGGGCCTTTGCAGCCCGCGGCGGCGACGAGGCCCGCGGCGACGAGCAGGAGTCGGAGACGGAGGGGTCGCGTCATGAGAGGTTCCGGCCGGCCGCGCGGAGGCTAACCGCCGTCCGCCGGCGAAGGAACGGCGCCGGCGCGGCGGCGGGGCGGGCTCAGCGCAGGCGCGGAGGCGGCCCGGACGGAGACGCAGGATCGGCGAGATGGCGGGCGAACGCGGCGGCGAAACGCTCGAGGTCGATCCCCCACCGGACGGCCGGAAGCAGCGACAGTTTCGCGAGCGCTGCTTCCCGAAGGGTCGCGGCGCCGACGGCGTTGCCGCGGCGCGCGTGGTGGAGCGCGGCGGCCGCCTGGATCAGGGCCTGGACGAACAGCCGGTCGTCGCCCTTGAGCCCGCGCCACTGGTCCTCCCACGTCTCGTGGGCTTCGAACCACAGCCCGCCGTCGAATTCCTCGACCCCGCGCAGGAATCGCGGGTCCGACGCGCCCTCCTCCGTCACGGGTTCGGCACGACCGACGCCAGCTTGCCGCTCTGGGCGTAGAAGCGGCAGGGGTTCTCCCACGCGAGCCGGCGGCGCGCCGCCTCGTCGAATCCGCGCCGCCGCATTTCGGCCAGCACGTACGGAACCGACAGCGTGGTCGAAGGGCCCCAATCGGCGCTGGAGTTGACCGTCATCCGTTCGACGCCGTACTCCTTCAGGATGTTCGTGCACCGCTCGGGCGTGAGCTTGGTGTTCGGGTAGACCGTGAAACCCGCCCAGGCGCCGGATTCGACGATCATCCGGATGGACTCCTCGGTCGCATGATCGAGAAGCAGCTTCTCGAAGGGGAAGCCCACCTCGCGGCAGACGTCGATCGTGCGCTGCGTGCCGAACGCCTTCTTCCGGTGCGGCGTGTGCACGAGCGCCGGAAGGCCCGCGTCCATCGCCATGACGAGCTGCCGCCGCAGCGCTTCGGTCTCGGCTTCGGTGACGTCGTCGAACCCGATCTCCCCCACGCCGACCACGCGGTCGCGCTCGAGGTAGCCGGGAAGGATCGCCAGCACCTCTTCGGCCAGCTTCCGGTCGTTCGCCTCGCGCGGGTTGAGCGACAGCGTGCAGACGTGTTCGATCCCGAACTGTTTCGCGCGCGCGACCTCGTACCCGAGAAGGTGCTCGAAGTAATCGACGAAGGAACCGACGCGCGTCCGGGGCTGCCCGAGCCAGAACGCGGGCTCGAGCACGACCTCGACGCCGGCCGCCGCCATGGCGACGTAATCGTCGGTGATGCGCGAAACCATGTGGACGTGCGGTTCGAAAATGCGCATGGGGAGGCTCAGGGGTCGGCGGGGCCGGACGGCGGCGCCGGGCGCGGACGGCCGGGGGCGTCGAGCTCCTGACGAAGCGTTTCGAGGAGCGTCGCGAGCGCCCGGGCGCGCTCGAAGACGCGGTCTTCTTCGAGCAGGTGCTGGCGCACGGCCGCCTGGCCGACGGTCACGGTCGCCATGACGTTGACCAGGAATTCGAGATCGTCGCCCGCCTGGGTGAAGAGCGTCTGCAGCGCGTCGCGCGCTTCGGGCGACATGCCGAGGCCCTCGAGGCGCGCCACGCCGGCGGCGAGGTCCGTGCGGACGCTGCGCGCGTCTTCCGGCGCGGCCGGAACGTCGGCGAGGATGCGCGCCCGCGCGCGGCGGAAGGGCGTCGACGGGATCTCTTCCGACAGCGCGGCGCGCGCCACGCCGAGCACTTCGATGTGGCTCGTGCCGTCGTCGTGGGTCTCGTAGTCGGTGACGCGGCCGATCCCGAAGACCTCCGCGAACGCCGGCGCGCCGTTCGGCGCCGTTTCGCCGCCGGGGCGCAGCAGCGGGACGCCCACCAGTCCGTCGTGGTCGAGGACGTGGGCGAGCATCGCGCGGTACCGCGGCTCGAAGATGTAGAACGGCAGCTTCACGCGCGGGAACAGGGTGATCGACGGCAGCGGGAACAGAGGGACTTCGAGCGTCCCTGCAAGCCTGCCGCCGCCGTCGACCTCCGTCATCGCGCGCCTCGTCTCAACGCCGGCCGCGGGGCTTCGCCTTCGTCGCCGCCGTCGGGCGGGCGCCGGCGCGCGCTTTCCGCGAGCTTCCCGACCTCGCACGCGTCCGCGCCGGCGGAGCGCCGCGCCCGTAGGTCGCGACGAGGTAGCGGACGATCAGCCGCACGCCCACGCCGGTCGCGCCGGCCCCCGCGTGATAGGGGCGTTGCGCGTCGTCCCACGCCGTGCCGGCGACGTCCAGGTGCGCCCACTTCCGGCCGTTGACGAAGTTCCTGAGGAACGCCGCCGCGGTGATCGCGCCGCCCCGCGGGCCGCCGATGTTCTTCAGGTCGGCGGTCGTCCCCTTCATCATCTGCTCGTAGTCGTCGAAGATCGGCAGGCGCCACACGCGCTCGAAGGTCTCGTTCCCCGCCTCCGTCAGCCGCCGGCTCAGCTCGTCGTCGTTGCTGAAGAGGCCCGACGCGTGATTGGCGAAGGTCGCCGCGCAGGCGCCGGTCAACGTGGCCACGTCGATCATCACGTCCGGGCGGAACTGGTCGGCGTAGCAGAGGCCGTCGGCGAGCAACAGCCGGCCCTCGGCGTCGGTATTGAGGATCTCGATCGTCTTGCCGTTCATGGCTTCGACGACGTCGCCCGGCTTGTTGGCGTTGCGCCCCGGCATGTTCTCGGTGCACGGCACGATCGCGACGAGATGCACCGGCAGGCGAAGCCGCGCCGCGACGAGCATCACGCCGAGCACCGCGGCGCCGCCCGACTTGTCGTAGCGCATCTTGTCCATGTCGGCCGCGGGCTTGATGGAGATGCCGCCGGAGTCGAACGTCAATCCCTTGCCGACGAGCGCCACCGTCGGCGTGCCGGGCCGCCGCGATCCGTATTCCAGCTCGAGCAGCCGGGGCGGGATGACGCTGCCGAGGCTCACCGACCGGAACGCGCCCATGCCGAGGCGGGCGATGCCGTCCTCGTCGTGGACGCGGCAGCGGATTCCCTCGCGCTTCGCCATCGCCTGCGCCTCCCGCGCCAGCACGAGCGGCGTGCCGTGGTTTCCGGGAAGGTTGGCGAGATCGCGCGCGAACGTCACGCCGTCGACGATCGCCTCGACGACGGGCGCCGTCGCCAGGGCGGCCTCCTCGGCGGGCTGGTCGGGCGCGAGGAGCAGGAGCCTCGCGTCGGGCCGCTTCTCCTTCTCCTTCGCCGACGACAGGAAGCGGTCGAACTTGTACCGCGCGAGGAAGAACCCGGTGCCGAACGCTTCGACGACGCGCGGGACGTCGTCGCGCTCCAGCGCGACCGCGACGCTGCGCGCGTCGCCGACGCTTCGCGCCGCGTGGGCGCCGGCGCGGCGCCACGTCTCCTCGGTCACGGCGTCGGCCTTGCCGAGGCCGACGAACACCACGCGCTTCGGCAGGTCCGCCCGGAGGGGCTGCCAGACGAGCGTCTTGTCCGCCTCGCCTTTGAACCCCGCCGCGGCGAACAGCTCGGGGGTCGCCGCGGCCGCGGCGTTGACGCGGCTCAGGCCGGGATGGCTCGGCGCGTCCTGACCTTCGCGCACCGCCACGACCAGGGCGTCCGCGTCGGCGGACCGGAACGACGCACCGTGGACTTCACATC
Source organism: Planctomycetota bacterium (assembly GCA_035626575.1). Classification (GTDB taxonomy): domain Bacteria; phylum Planctomycetota; family CAIWVZ01; genus DASPNK01. The sequence continues at coordinate 5,758 of DASPNK010000631.1, forward strand.
GCATGCGATCCCCTCGCGACGCGGCCGTCAGACGATCGCGACGTCTTCGACCGCTTCGAACCGACCCGCGCGCTCGGCCACCCGCACCGCGTCGCGGCCGGGGTCGTGCTCGAGCACCACCGTCCAGCCGAGCCTCGCGGCGCGCTCGAGCAGCGCCTTCTTTTCCTTCATCAGCGTGCGCGGGCAAAGGTCGTAGCCCATCGTCCACGGCACGGGCACGTGGGCGCGCATCGGAAGCAGGTCGGCGGTGTAGACCGCCGCGCCCGGGCCCTCGCCGACGCGCACCGTCTGCAGGCCCGTGGTGTGCCCTTCCGAGACCTCGACGAACACTTCGGGAAGGATCTCGGTCGGGCCGTCGTGCAGCACCAGTCGCCCCCCGAGGTCGCCGAGAGGCTCCCGGTTCCACGCGAGGTAGCTCGCGCGCTCGCGTTCGTTGGGGTCCTTCGACGTCTCCCAGTTGGCGCGTTGCAGGTGATGCGTCGCGCCGGGGAACGTCAGCTCGGGCGCGCCGTCCCGGCCGCGCCGCGTGACCCCGCCCGCGTGGTCGAAGTGCAGGTGCGTCAGGACGACGTCGGTGATCGATTCCGGCGCGACGCCCGCCGCGCGCAGCGCGGCGACGACGCCGGGCTCCGGCGGCGCGTCGAGGCCGAAGATCGCCTGCTCCTTCTCGCTCCACTGATTGCCCGACCCGGTGTCGACCAGGACGCGCCGGCCGTCGCCTTCGGCGAGCAGCACCCGCAGCTCCATGAGGATCCGGTTCCGATCGTCGGCGGGATGCTGTTTCTCCCAGAGGACCTTCGGCACGTTCCCGAACATCGCGCCGCCGTCGAGCCGGAACCGGCCGGTCGACAGCGCGCGGACCTCGTAGCGGCCGATCTTCATCCACCGTCCTCCGCCGACGGCGACGTGCGGGCGTCCAACGCGCGGATGTCGTCGGCCAGCGCGCCGAGGACCTGCCGCACGGCCTCGCCGAACGGCACGTGATCGACCGTGCAGCCCGCCGCGAAGCGGTGGCCTCCGCCTCCGTAGCTCGCCGCGAGCCCGTGCACGTCGAGGCGACCGGCCGACCGCACGCTCACCTTGGTCTTGTCCGAAGCGAGCTGAAGGAAGAACGCTCCGGCCTCGACGCCCTGCACGTGCAGCAGGTGGTTGACGATCTCGAACGCGTCGCGCGGCTCGACGCCGGTCTCGCGCAGGAACGCGAGGTCGGCCTTGCACCAGACGAGCCTGCCGTCGCACTCGGGCGTGAGCGACGCGAGGAGCCGGCCGAGGACGTGCACCTTCAGCAGCGGCTTGTTGCAGGTGAGCTTCTTCCACACCGCGTGCGGATCGACGCCCGCCTCGAGCAGCCGCGCGGCGAAGTGATGGGCGCGCGGCGTGACCGCGTCGTACGAGAAGCTGCCGGTGTCGGCGACGAGGCCGACGTACAGCGGCTCGGCGACGTCCGCGGTGACGGGCGCTTCCATCTCGAGGAGGAGGTCGTACACCAGCTCCGCGGTCGACGACGCGCCGATCACGATGTACGGCACGTCGAAGCAGTCGTTCTCGTAGACGTGGTGGTCGATGACGATGCGCGCGCCGCGCGCGGCGCGGACCACCGGCTCCATCTTCCCCATCCGCTGGGCGCCGCCGATGTCCGTCGCCACGACCGCGTCGGCCGCGAGCACCTCCGCGTCGTGGCGCTCGCGCGCGTAGACCTCGAACTCGTTCCGCCTGTAGAGAAAGCGCAGCTCCTTCGGCGCGGTCGAGCAGTTGATCACCTGCGCGCGCTTCCCCATGGCGACGAGGGCGCGCGCCAGCGCGACGGCCGATCCGAGGCCGTCGCCGTCGGGCGTGACGTGGGTGGTGAGCACCACCCGCTTCGCGGCGCGCAGCCGCTCGGCGACGCGCGCGCGGGCCGCCGCGGCTTGCGGATTCAACGTCGACTCCGACCCGCGGCGCCGGGGGCCGATCAGCCCCCGACCAACGCGCGGAGCTTGCTCTTGATCGCTTCCGGCTGGTTGCCGGTCACCGAGTCGACCTTCTTCCCGCCCTTGAAGAACAGGATGGTCGGCACGCTCATGATCCCGAAGCGCGCGGCGAGGTCGCCTTCGTCGTCCACGTCGACCTTGAAGACGGCCGCCTTGCCGGCGAACTCCGTCGCGATCTTGTCGAGGTGGGGCGCGAGCGACTGGCACGGCCCGCACCACGTCGCGCCGAAGTCGACCACCACCGGCATCGTCGCGGCGACGACCTCGCGGTCCCAGTCCGCCGTCTTGAGGCTCTTGGCTGCACCCATGTTCGGTCTTCCTTGTGTGCTTCCCGCGCGCCGCGGAGCGCGGCCGCCTGCGAGGGGTCCGGACTCTATCAGCGTCGCTCGCGGGCGGCCACCGCAGCGCCGGCGCCCCGGCGCCCGTGCGCCCTACGGATCGTCGCGCCGCTCGTCGACTTTCGGGCGCACCGCGGGATCGTAGGTCTTCACCGGAGGGACGACGCGGAACGGCGCCTCGGCTTCGACGGGCAGGGTCTCCGCCAACCTGCCGTCGACGAAGACTGCGGCGCTCACGCTCCAGCGGCCGACGACGCCGCCGAGGGTTCCCGCCACGACGACCACCGCCGCCGCGAGGGCCGC
>DASPNK010000632.1:0-4158 GCA_035626575.1 Planctomycetota bacterium
TGCGCGGCCTCCTCCTCGAAGCGCGTCGCCACCATCGCCGGACCCTCGCCTGGGTCGCCGACGCCGGACCGCTGCGGGCGCTCATCGCCCACGCCCTGCAGCTCGAGCTGGCACGGGTGCAGCGCTTCAAGCTCGACCCGCTGTCGATCACCGTCGTCCGGCTCCAGGCCGACGCCTCCTCCCTCGCGATGCTCAATCTGCCCGCGGACGGCGCGTCGCCGGAGTCCCTCGTCTGGTGACTTCGCAGGACGGCCGTTTCGCCCTTCCGGCCCCGGAGCTTATCGTGGCGGTCCCATGAGCCCGGCCGAGGAAGCGGTGCGCAGGGTGCGGCGAGGTCTCCGCCGCGCGCTGTTCGTTTCCGGAGCGGCGGCGGGCTTCGCCGTCGTCGCGACGCTCGGCGGCGCCGCCCTTCTCGCGGCGCGACTGCTCGGTCACGCGGCGCCGCCGTCGCCGTGGTGGCTCGTCGCCGCGGCGATCCCGGCGGTCGCGGGGTGGCGGCGCGCGCGCGCCGTCCCCGAGCCGCGCGCCCTCGCCGCATGGATGGATCGGAAAGCCGGTCTCGGCGGGCTCCTCGCGGCGGCGGCCGAAACCGACGCCGGCGCGTGGGCGCCGGAGCTCGAGCGCCGCCTCCAAGTCGACTCGCCGGCGCCGAAGCTCCGCAGGCGCCCGCTCGCGCTCCGGACGCTGCTCCCCGCGGCGTTCCTCGCCGCGGCCCTCGCGACGCCGTCGGCGTCCGTCGCGCCGCGCGACGTCCGCCTCCTGCGCGCGGTCGCCGCGGAAACGCGCCGCGCGCTCGCCGAGGCGGAGGCCATGCGCAAGGCGGACCCGCGGACGCTCGAGGCGTTGCGGGCGCGCCTCGACACCGTGGAGAAGGACCTCGACGACCGCGGCGGCGCGGCGTGGGCGGATCTCGACCGCGTCCGCGAGGCGCTCGAGCATGCGACCCGGCTCGCCGAAGACGCCCGCGAAGTCGCGCGCGGAGGACTGGAGGCGTTCGCCGCCGCGCCGATCGGCGACGCGTCGGAAGCGGCGACCGCGCTCGACGCGTTGATCGCCCGCGCGGAGGCCGCCGGCGCGCTGGAGCGTCTTTCCGCGGCCGATCGCGCCGCGGTCGAGGCGCACCGCGAACGCCTGCGCGAGGCCCGCGCGGACCGCGGTTCGAGGCCTCACGACGCCGGCGCCGCGGCGGACGCCGCCGCGCTGCGGGCGACCGCCGAAGACCTCGCCCGCATGCTCGCGGAGGACGCCGCCCGCGACGACGGCGACGACGGCGACCCGGGGGACGCCGACGAGCATGACGACGGTCTCGCCGACGACGACGCTTTCGACGACGTCGACCACGTTCACGACGCGTCGTGCGCCGGCGGCGCGTGCAGTCGCCCGGCGACGCGGGCAGGCCGCCGATCCGTCGCGGACGGGTCGCGGCCGCAGGGGAAAGCGAAGAAGAGCCGGCGGGAGTCCGGCGGCGCGATTCACGAGTCCCCGGGCTCGGGCGGCGTGAGCCGCGGGCCGGGCGCCGCGCCGCTCCGCCTCCGCGGCGAAACGCCCGAATCGCCCGCCGAGCTCGAGGCGCGACGCCTGCCGTCGAACGCCGAAGCCTCGAAGCGCTGGACCCTCGAAGGCGTCGTCAAGGCGGAGCCGGCCGCGGCGCCCGTCGAAGACGCGAGCCCGGGGCGCGAAGGCGTCGACGCCGAAGGCGACGCCGCCTGGCGCCGGCGCATCCCGCCGCGCCATCGCGCCGCCGTCAAACGCTATTTCGCCGACCCGAAGACCGGAGAACGCCGTTGACCCCCTCCGCCCGCGCTTCCGAATCCTCCGCGCTGATGTCTCCCGCCCGCGCCGCGCGCGCCGCGGAGCTGCTCGGCCGCGTCCGGGCGGGGCTCGGCGCCGCGCTCTTCGGGCAGGACGCGCTCCTCGACGAGGTCGCGTTCGCCCTCGCGGCCCGCGGCCACGTGCTGCTCGAAGGGCTTCCCGGTCTCGGCAAAACCGAGCTGGTCAAGACGCTCGCCGCGTTGCTCGACCTTTCGTTCAAACGCATCCAGTTCACCCCCGATCTGCTGCCGGGGGACGTCACCGGCGGGCTGCTCCTGGAGGAGGCGGACGGGCGGCGCACGTTCCGATTTCAGAAGGGGCCGCTGTTCGCGCACCTCGTGCTCGCCGACGAGATCAACCGCGCGTCGCCCAAGACCCAGTCGGCGCTGCTCGAAGCGATGCAGGAGCGCCGCGTCACCGTCGCCGGCGAATCCCATCCGCTCCCCGATCCGTTCTTCGTGCTCGCCACCCAGAACCCGGTCGACCTCGAAGGCACTTATCCGCTTCCGGAGGCGCAGCTGGACCGGTTCCTCTTCAAGATCGACGTCCCGTCGGTCGGCGTCGACGTTATGACCCGCATCCTTCGCGAGCGGCGCCGCGGCGCGATTCCGACGCCGGCGCCCGCGCTCGGTCCCGCGGACCTCGCCGAGCTGTTCGCGCTGACGGACGAGGTGTACCTCTCCGAAGCGGTCGCGCGCTACGCCGCGGCGCTGGTCGACGCCACGCGGCCGACGTCCCCCGCCGCCCCGGAGGCGGTGCGCCGCTACGTGCGCTTCGGCGCGTCGCCGCGCGCCGCCGTCGCGCTGGCCGAAGCGGGTCGCGCGGCGGCCGCGGCGGCGGGCCGCCCCACCGTCGACTTCGCCGACGTCGAACGCGTCGCCGCGCCCGCGCTGGCGCATCGCGTCATCCTCGCCCACGCCGCGCGCCTCGACGGCGTCTCCGGACGCGACGTGGTCGCCGCGACGCTGAAGGCGATCGACCCGACGCGGCACGTGTTGCCGCCGGAGACGGTCTGATGCGCGGGACGGCGGCGCGCCGCGTCGGGTCGACGGTCTTCTTCGCGCTCGCGATCGTCGGCGCGGCGGACGCGCAGGCGTTTCAGGTTTTCGAGCGGAGTCCGGGCTCTTCCGCCTCCAGGCTCGCGCTGACCGTCGTCGCTTCGCCGCCTCCGACCTTCGCGGCGCCCGGCGGCTGGGTCGAGCTGCGCGTGCAGGTCGAGAACCACGGTCGCGAGGAACTCAAGGTGGCCCTTCGCACCGAAGAGCGCGGCGGACGCATGATCGCGCGTCGCGTCGTCGCGGCGCCGCCCGAAAGCCGCGTCACGACGTTCCTCCCGATCAACGGGAGCGACGGCGTCGATCTATTCGCCGAGGTTCCGTCCGGAGACTCGGGTTCGACCTCCGTGCGCGCCGAGGCGGCGCTGTGTCACGCGTTCCTCGACGCGGCGGCGGATCCGCGCGCCCGCGCCGCGGTCGAAACGGCGCTGGAGATCCTGCGGGCGCGGGGCGGCGCGCCCGCCTTCGCGCACGTCCGAAGGGCGCCGTTCGGCGCGTTCGCGAAGTGCGACGCCGCCTCGCTTCCCGCGAGGTGGACGGAGCTCACCGGTTACGACGCGATCGTCGTCGACGCCCCCGCGCTGAGCGGCGCCGGGCCCCGGGCCGCCGCCGCGCTCGCGGGCTTCGCCGCCGGCGGAGGCACGCTCGTCTACTGGGCGCCCGACGCCGCCGCGGCGCCGCCGATCGAGCCCTTCGGAACGCTTCTCGCCCCCGTCCTCCCGTCGTCGGCGCCGTGCGTCGTCGTCAGGCACGGTCTGGGCGTCGTCGTGATGCTGCGGGCCGACGTCGCCGCCGCGCATGCGGTGCTGGCGAACCTCTGGGCGCCGCTCCACGATCCGGAGCGCCTCCGGTCCGGCGGAGGCTCCGACGGACACTACTTCCGCGCGAAGGTCCGCGGATTCGGTCCGCCGCCGCCGGAAGGACTGCTCATGCTCGTCCTCGTCTACGTGGTCGGCGCGGGAGCGCTCGCCTTCGCGTCGCGACGGCGCGCCGCGCTGGTCCGACTCGGAGCGACGGGCGCGCTCGGGATCGCCCTCGCCGCGGCGGTCTTCATCTGGGGAGCGGTGCGCGAGGGCTTCGGCGTGCACGGCACGATCCGTTCGGTGACCGTGCTCGATCAGCGCGCGCAGACCGCGGTCACCGCCGCTCACCGCGGGCTTTACGCCGGCGGCGAGCCGGAGTTCCGCATCCGCCCGGAGACGTGGATCGCGTCGGAGGACGTCCACCGCGACGGGGACGGGCGCAGCCGCCTCGTCCTCGATCTCGACGACGGGTCCGTGGGCGGCGGACT
>DASPNK010000633.1:0-8232 GCA_035626575.1 Planctomycetota bacterium
CGACGTCGCTTTCGTCCCTTACACGCTCGCGGCGTGGCAGGCCCTCGGGCACGACCTGCAGTCCGTCGCGGCGCCGCCTGCGTTCGCCGCGCCGGCGACGGGCGACTGGTCGCTCGTTCCGGGATCGCCCGGCCGCGACCAGGGCGTGCCGGCGACGTCCCTCGTCGACTATCAGGGGGCGCCGCGCCCCGCCGGCGCGGGCCGCGACGTCGGCGCCTACGAGCGCTGACGTCGCGCGGCGGCCTCACTTCTTCCGGGTCGCGGCCTTCCGCGGCGCCGCGGGCGCCGCCGTCGCGGTCTCGACGCGCGCCGTCGCCGCGGACTTCGCCTGTTTCGCCTTCAGCGCGGCGGCCTTCGCCGCGGCGCTCACCGGGCGCGGTTCGCCCGGAGACGTTTCCGGAGGCGGGCTGATGATGCGGGCCGCCGCGGCCGCCATGTCCGCGCGCCTCTGCTCCATGCGCGCGCGGACGATGTTCTCGGCCTCGAACCAGTCGTTCACCGGATCCGGAGGTCCCGCGCGCCGCTGCGAGACCTGGAAGGCCTCCTTCGCGACTTCGTCTCGGTTCACCTCGGCCGGCTTCTGCGCGGACGTGTTGGACATGGCGGCGTTGCTCCTTCGACGCCGCATGGCGGCCGCGCGGCGTCGGCTTTCGGCGCCGCGATCGTAGCGAAGGGATCGAACCCCTGCGCCCTGTGGGAGCGCGACCGCCGAGCCGCTATTTCCCGCAAAGACCACGCTTCCGGACGCACCCTCAGGCGGTCGGTGCAACATTTTCATCCGAGCGTCGCGGCTCTCGAAACTCCGAATCTTCGGTTCCGGAGCGCCGCACAGCCGCCGAGCGGCAGCCGCCGCATGACGTGGCAGTCCCAGTCGTCGCGACGTGCGGCAGGGTTTTCGCCGGAGCGCTCGACGTGCCGCGAACGCATTTTGCCGCAATAAAACACGGGGTGGTCGGACCGGCGCCGCCGTCGACCCCGACAGTTTTGCGCTGCGCAGCCCTACGCGCCGGCGTCGCTTCGAAGGCCGTTTCTTTCGCTTTCCGGCGTGTCACAGTCCCGGCGCGGCGGGCCTTCGCACCTGCGTCGGCGCCACGGTCCGATACCCCCGGACTCCCCCATTCCGAGCGGTCATGAGCCCTGACGAGATCCGCCCCGGCGTCTATGTCCGCAGCGCGTCGGCGGACGACCTCCGCGCGGTGGTCGACATCTACAACGACGCCGTGACGACGCGCCACTCCGGCGCGGAGGCGCGCCCCGTTCCCGTCGAAGCGCGCCGATCGTGGTTGATGCACCGCGATCCCCGGCGCCCGGTCTGGGTCGCCGAGGAGAACGGCGCCGTCGTGGCGTGGATCAGCCTCGACGCCTTCCGGCCGAACCCCGGTTACGGCCGGACGGCGGAGGTCAACGTGTATGCCGCGCCGCCCGCGCGCGGACGAGGCATCGGCGAGGCCCTGGTGCGGCGTGCGCTCGCACGCTCGCCGGGCCTCGAGATCGACGTCCTGCTGGCCTTCATCCTCGGCGTGAACCGGCCCACGCTCGCCCTGTTCGCCAAGGTCGGATTCGCCACCTGGGGCGTGCTGCCGGACGTCGTCGTCCACGACGGCAACCCGGCGCCGGTGGTGATCGTCGGCCGCCGCCTGCAGCGCTGAACGCCCCGCTATCCTGCGGCGTGGCCCGCGCGCGCTACGACCTCCCAGACGACCTCGAGCTGGTCGTCCGCCCGATCGGCGTGGTGCGCTCGCCGTTCCGCGTCCACGACGGCACGCCGCGGCAGCCCGGCGCCGGCGAGGTGCGCGACGGCGAGATCGTCCTGCGTCCCGGGCTCCAGAACGCGCTGAAGGACCTGAAGACCTTCAGCCACGTCTGGGTGCTGTTCTGGTTCAGCTTCAGCCGCGGATTCCGCCAGCAGGTGACGCCGCCGCGCGACCGTTCCAAACGCGGAGTGTTCGCCACGCGCGCGCCGCACCGGCCGAATCCGATCGGCCTGTCCGCGGTCCGCCTGCTCTGGGTGCAGGGATCGGTGCTCCGCGTGCGCGGCCTCGACATGCTCGACGGCACGCCGGTGCTCGACCTCAAGCCCTACGTGCCGTACGCCGACCGGATCGCGGAGGCGACGTCGGGATGGATCGCGGGGCTCGGCCCTGCAGCCGGCCCGGACCACCGCGACACGCGCCGGGAAGCCCCTCCGCCGCGTTGACCAGGCCGGCGCGCCGCGTCAGGAGCGGCAGACCGGACAGCGTTCGAGCGCGCCGAGCCGGCGCGCGCCGCAGGCCGCGCACGGCGAGAGCACGCCCGGCGGCCGGACGAGCAGGTACAGCGCGAGGCCCGCCGCATTGAGGAGGAAGACGATCAGGACCCACGCCCAGCGCGGGTCGACGCCGCGCGCGCGGGCGTCGTGCGCGGTCCAGACGGCGGCCGCCGTCGACACCGCGGAATAGACGACGGCGCCCGCGACGAGCGCCCAGACCAGCGCGGCGGCGAACGGACCGCTCACGTCACCGCCCCGCCCGCGTCCCCGGCAGCCGCCGGGTCTGCCAACGCTCCAGCCACTCGCGGTGTTCGGGCCCGTCGGGGAACCGCTCGTCCGCGGGGTACGGGTAGCCGCTCATCTTGAGGAACGGCAGCGGTTCGACGGTGTACGGATCCGCGGTGTGCGGGTCCATGTCCTTGCACCACCCGACGACGTCGAGCACGAAGGTGCGCGCGCTCCCGGCCTCGGGCGGAGGAGGCGCGGGGAACCGGAACGCGATCTCCTCGCCGCCCGCGAAGACGACGTAGCGATCGTCGGCGGCGCCGAGCAGCGGCGCCACGTCGCCGAAGCGCGTGAACGCGCCCGCCAGCGTCTTGAACTGCAACGTCTTGTCCATCACGTCGTAGTCATAGAGCCGCGGCTGCGCGCCGTCGGGGGAGTACTCGCGCGGATATCCCGAGGCCCGAAGCACGGCGTCGCGGGCTTCGAGCGCGCGCACCTCGAGCGGCGCGGCGTCGTCGTGACGGAACAGCGAGAGGCGATCGATGTACAGCTCCTGGTTGGTCCGCAGCCGGAGCCGCCCCGTCGCCTTCTCGGGGAGCGGCGGCAGCGGGAGCGTCATCGTGCGCGGCATGCCGGCGGGATAGGCGGCCTCCTCCATCCAGGCGACGAAGCCGGCGCCTTCCACCTCGACGTCCACCGACATCGCCTCGAGGCGGAGACGCCGCTGGGACGCCGCGAGCACCACGTGGGAGTACGGATACTCCACCCAACCGTCGAGCGCGAGCGTCCAGCCTTCGCGCGCGTCGGCGGCGAGCGCCGGACCGAAGTCGAAGACGAACGCGGTCGGCTCCGCCCAGCCGAGGAAACGCGGGTCGGCGTGCGCTTCGGCGTAGCGGCGGTCGACCTCGAGAACCTCGCGAAGGACGTTTCGGCCGCGCCCGTCCGACGCGGCCCGGGGGAAGAGCCGCGAGCGGACGGCGAACAGCTTGCCGTCGGGCTGCGCGGCGTGGATCGCGAAGCGTTCGTCGGGAATCACCTCGACGTCCGCCGGGTGATCGACGACCAAGAGCCGGGCCGCGTCGAGGTAGCAGACCTCTTCGAACGGCTCGTGGACCACGAGGTCGAGCGTGCCGTCGCGCGGGACGATGCGCGGCAGCAGCACGCGCTCGGTGGGGTCGGGCGGCGCGTATTCGCCGGGCGCCGTGAGGAAACCGAGGCCGCCGACGCCGAGGAAGTCGGTGACGAAGACGTAGCGCGTCCCGTCCCAGACGAAGACCAGCGGGCACGACGAGGCCTTGCGCTGGTTCTCGGCGACGACCTTCGCCTGCCCCGCCGGGACCGCGCCTTCGATCTGAAGCACGTCGTCGGGCCACACGATGCGCACGTAGTCGGCGACGCCGGCGCCGCCGAGGCCGAAATGCACGGGCAGCGGTCCGGCGCCCGGCATGCCGTCGGCGACGCGGACTTCGCGAAGGCGCGCGCGCGTTCCGAAGACGCACTCCACCCGCGCGCCGACGCCGCCCGCGTTCGCCCGCATCTTCTTGGGCTCGACGGCGCCCTGCAGCGCGACCACGAGGTCCCGCGGCGCCTCGCGGGGCTTCGCGCGCACCGTGAACGCGCGATCGTCGGCGTCGCTCACCACGAGGTCGAGCGCCAGATCGCCGTCGAGGTCGCCGACCATGAGCCCGCGGGCGCGGGCGACCGGCAGCGCGAGGCGCTCTTCGAGCGCCAGACCGCGGGCGAGTCGCGCCGCCCCGCGCGGCGCGATCCACGCCGCGTCGCCCGCCGCGACCGCGAGGTCGTCTTCGCCGTCGGCGTCGAAATCGCCGACCCGCAACGCGTGCACGGGCGCGAACGGCTCCAGAGAGCCTTTCGCCGGCGCGAAGGACAGCGTGAACAGGCCGCGGACGACCTGGACGAAGACGCGGGGCGCGCCGTCGACGCCGAGCGCGACGACGTCGAGGGCGCCGTCGCCGTTCAGGTCTTCCAGCAGAAACGCGCGGCAGGCGGGAAGGCCGTCGAGGCCGGCGCGGGACGTGGCGTCGACGAACCGCATCAGGCGGTCGTTCCGCCACACGCGGAGGCCGAACGGGCCCGCGAACACGAGGTCCGGATCGGCGTCGCCGTCGAGGTCGGCGGCCGCCAGGACTTCCGGCGCGGCCGGCAGTTTCGGCAGCGTCGCCTTGACGCGACCGCCCAGCCAGCTCTCCGGGTCGTACGCGGCGAAGCCGCCTTCGGGGTCCCGAAGGTTGAGCAGCACGGTCGTCGTTCCGTCTCGCCGGGCCGCGACGACGTCCACGTCGGCGTCCTGATCGACGTCGGAAAAGGCGCACGCCGCGACGTCGCCGCCCGCGTCGATCGTTCCGACGACGCCGCCCCGATCGCGCGTGAGCGCGCCGCCGTCGAGCGTCACCGTCTCGAGGACGCCGTCCTGGTCGAGGTCGACCGGATAGACGCGCGCCGTCGGCGTCGCGCCCGGGACGATCCGCATCGACGCCGGACGCGTTTCGGCGGGCGCCGTCCAGGCCAGCGCCCGCGCGCGCGCAGGGCCGGGCGCGGGCGGCTCGAACGCCGCCGCCGGGATGGCGGCGGCTTGCGGCGGCGCCGGCACGCCCGGGTCGCGCCACGCTTCGCCGAGGCGGCCCATCTCCGTGTACACGATGCCGGCGAGGTTGCCGGTCTCGGTCTCTTCGAAGGCCTGGAACAGCGCGAGGGCCGCCTTGCGCGCTTCGCGGTCGCCGCGCCCCTTGAGGATCTGAATCTGGTACCACGCCGACTTCAGGTGCGCCTGACCCTCGAGCGCACGCTCGAGGAGCCCGATCGCCTCCGCGGCGCGCTCTTCGGGAAGCGTCGTCGCCAGCCGATACAGCAGCGCCGGATCGTCGGGCGCGCGCTTCATCGCCGCGCGGAACCGCGCCTCGGCGAGGGCCGGCTCCCCGAGGTGGTAGTGCAGGATGCCGCGGATGAAGTGGGCGTGCGGTTCGTCGGGGTCGATCTTCAGCGCGCCGTTCACCGCCTGCTCGACGAGGGGGTAGGACTCCTCGTTGTTCCGGTTCAATTGAGCCTGCGCGAGATTGATCCACGCGCCGAGGTTCTGCGGGCGCGCGGCGACGAGCTCGCCGAAGGTCCGCGACGCGTCGAGGAAGCGATGCTGCTCGAGCTCGACCACCCCGGCGTGGAAGCGCCGCACGAACTCCGCGTCCGGCAACGGATCCGCGGGCTTCGCCGCGCCGCCGCCGTCGCACGCCCCGAGCGCCCACGCCGCGACGATCAGCGCCGCGCCCCGCGCGACGGCCGCGCTCACGACGCGCCTCCGCCGACGTGACCCTGCCGGCGCATCTCGGCGTCGATGCGGCGATTCAGCTCTTCGACGCGGTGGCCGTCCGGCGTCGGCGGGCCGCGGAACGCGGGCTTCCGTTGCTCCGCGTAGGCCTCCGGCCTCCGGTGGGCCAGGAGGTGATGCATGCGGCGCTCGGCGCGGGCGGCGCGCAACCCCGCGAGGTCGAGCGACGCCGTCACGATCTTCGTCCCGGGGCCGGGGTCCGCCTGCGCGAGGATGCGGCCGTCGTAGTCGACGATCATCGATCCGCCGGGCCACGAGAACGGAGGGTAGTTGGCGTAGGACGCGCCCTGATTGGCCGCGACGACGAACGCCATGTTCTCCAAGGCCCGCGCGCGGTTGATCACCGTCCACCAGTCCATGGGCGGCGTCGCGCCCCAGGGGTCCATATACGCACTGATGCGGATCAACGTCTCCGCGCCGCGCACCGCGAGCTCGCGCGTGACTTCGGGGAAGAGCCAGTCGTAGCAGGTGGCGACGCCGAGGCGGCCGACGGGCGTGTCGGCGACCGGGAAGAGGTCTTCGTCGTAGCCGGGGACGTCGGCGGGGCTCGCGTGCACCTCCCACGGGATCCACGGGTTCACTTTCCGGTAGCGCGAGAGGACGCCTTCCGGCCCGACGAGCAGCGTGGTGTTGAAGACGTAGCCGGGACGCTTGGCGTCGACCTCGAGGAAGCTGCCCGCCTGGATCCAGCAGCCCAGCTCGCGCGCCTTGCGGGCGATCCGGTCGACGTGGTCGTTTTCGGCCGGCAACGCCAGGCGCTCGATCAGTTCCTCGGGCGTGGCGTAGGCCGGCGACGCCCACGCGAACTCGGGGAAGACGACCAGTTCGACCCGCCCGAGCGGGCGATAGCCTCCGACCGCGGCTTCCGTCAGCTCGAGGAGATGGTCGACGTTCTTCCGGATGCCGTCGCGGTCTTTGACCTGCGGGCGGTCGAGCTGGCAGGCGGCGGCGTACGTGCGGTCGCGTCGCGTCATGCACGGAGCATGGCGGACGCCGCGCGCGGCGACAAGCCCGAGCGTTCGAGGGGCGGCCGGGTTCAGCTCGTCCGGCGGATCATCTCCTGCACGACTTCGCGCACGCCCTCCAGCGCCGCGTCGGGCCGCTCCGGGTCGGCGCCCAGCGCGCGCAACGCGTCTTCGCCGGCGACCGGGCCGCCGTCGTCGGATTCGAAGTCCGCCGCGCCCGCGCCGAGGCGCCGGCAGCAGCGATCGGCGATCGCCACGGCCGCCTGCGCCGCCGAAAGCCGCTCGCCGCCGTCGGCGTCGTGGTTCTGGACCACGTCGACCACGTCGTCGGGGAGCGACCACTGCAACGCCACCTCGGCGCCGGTGCGCTCGTGGTGCGTCTCGATGAGCGCCTCGAGCGTCGCGGAGCTCAGGGGCGAGGGCGTCGCGCGCACCGCGAGGTCGTCGACGAGCGACAGGACCACGATCTTGCCCACGTCGTGGAAGAGGCCGCACACGTAGAGGTCGTCGGGGTCGAGGCCCGCGTTGGCCGCGATGCGCGACGCCGCCGCGGCGGTGCAGCACGCGTGCCGCCAGAGCCGCTCGGCGCGGCGGATCTCGACGCCGGAATACACCGCGCCTTTCAGGCACGCGGAGAGCACGACGCCCCGCGCGCGGCGGAAGCCGATGCGCATGAGCGCCTGCGTGAGGTTCGTCGCCTTCGCCGCGCCCGCGAACAGCGAGGAGTTGGAGAAGGACAACATGTCGGCGGCGAGGCGCTGGTCGCGCGCGACGACGTCCGCGATGTCCTTGATGGCCGAATCCGGACGCGCGAGCAGGTTCATCGCGTCGACCACGACCGGCGGCACCTGCGGGATCGAGAAGCGGCCGAGCGCGACGAGGCGCTCGAGTCGCGCGGCGAGGGCCGACTCCTGAAGCGTCGGAGGGGGAGGAGGCGGCTGCCCGGCGTCGGCGGGCTTGGGGGACCACCAGCCGGCGGCCGGCTCGGCCGGGGCTTCGGGCGCGGCGCCTCGGCGGGGCTCGGGGGGTGCGGGCATTTTTTCGGCTCCGACCCATTGATCGGACGCCGGCGCCTGCGGAATCAACCCGACAGGCCGGTGATCGCGCGCGGGCGCGCGCCTCCAGCCCCGAAACGGGGCGCCTCCGCCCCTTTACCGCGACGACGCGCGCCCGCGTCGCGCGCGCGTCACTGCGTGCGACGGACGACGTGGAACCCGAACGGCGACACCTCGGGGTCGTACGGCACGATCTGAGTTTCGCCGACCGCGAGGGCGAACGCGACGTAGCCGAAGCCGGGCACCATGCCGTCGCGCGGGCGCGCGCCGGGGACGCCGGGAACCGGCGTCTTGTCGTAGAGGACGTACTGCCCGGGCGGATCGCCGGCGCGCGACCCCGCGTCGTCGGTCGTCGTCTTGATGATCGCCCCGAAGTCCTCGCCGGCGTTCACGCGC
>DASPNK010000634.1:0-13620 GCA_035626575.1 Planctomycetota bacterium
GTCCTCGCGTCCGACGCCGGCCGCCTCGCGGCGCGCCGTTTCACGCGCCGCCCCGAAGGCGACGCGACCGACGGGCTCGAGCCGCTGTACCTGCAGGCGTCGGCGCCCGAACGCAAGGCGGACGCCGCCGAAGGCGCGCAGAAGTCGCCGTGAGCCGGAAGCGCGCCTTGCTCCTCGGCCTGCTTTGGGTCGTCGTCCTCGCCGGGGCCGACGCGACGATCCTGATCCGAGGCGACCTCCTCCGTCGCGAGCTCGACGACCTGCTCGCGCGCGTCTTCGTGTCGCGCGTGCGCGTGGACGACGTGCAGGTGCGGCTCGGATGGAACGCGGAAGTGCGCGGCGTGCGCGTGATGCGCCCCGACGCGAGCGACCGCCCCTACGGCGTGGTGGAGCGCCTCGAAGTGCGGCCCGACTGGCGTTCGTTGTTCACGTTCGAGCCGCGCGTGGCGGAGGTGACCGTCGTCCGTCCGACGGTCCACGTGTCGTGGACTCCCGAAGGGGTTCTCGACATGCCGTCGCCCTTCGCCGCCGAAACCGCGCCGCGCCCGCGCCCGCGACCGGAGGACCTCCCCGCGGTGCGGCTGGAGGGGCTCCGCCTCGAGCTCGAGCGGTGCCCGTGGTTGAAGGAGGAGCGCGCGGTCGTCGAGCTGGACGGCTTCTCGGTGACGCTGGCGCCCGAGACGTCGACGTCCTGGCTCTACCGGTTCGAGGTCGCGCTCAAGAGCGCGGCGCTCGGCGATCTCGAGGCCGAAGGCCGGTTCGACCAGGAACGTTTCCTGATGACGCTCCGGCGCCGCGGCTTCACGCCGGGGCGCGAGCTGATCGATGCGCTCAAGCCGGAGCTGGCCGACATCCTGCGCGACGTCCGCCTCGCCGGGCCCATGGAGTTCTCGGCCGAGGTGCGGCCGGGCGACGCCCCCGACGACCGCGCGCGCGTCGAAGCCCGCGTCGATCTCGGCGGCGTCACGGCGCAGCTCGCCCGCTGGCCGCTGGCGCTCGAAGACCTGCGCGGCCGCGTGAGCTACGTCGGGTCGAAGGTGTTCACCGACGGGCTGACGTCGCGCTTCGAAGGCGGCGTGCTCTCCGTGCGCGGCGGGGTCGACTGGCGCGCCGACCCGCGCGTGAAGATCGAAGGCGACCTCGTCGGGCTGGCGTTGTCGTCGGCGCTCGGGGATCGCATCGCGACGCTACCGGACCCGTGCCCGACCGTCGGCGAGCAGTTCCGCCAATGGGACCCGACGGGGTTCTGCGACGTCCGCTTCGCCCTCGAGCAGAAGAAGCTCGCCGACGGCTCGTGGGACCTGCTGCGCCCCGCCATCGACGCGCAGTTCCGCGGCGGCGCCTCGGTGGCGTTCGTGGGCGCGGTGAAGTCCGACGGCGTTCGGCGCGGCTTCCGCTACCGCCTGCGCGACGTGCGCGGCGAGCTGCACTTCACGGATCTCGGCCTGGTCTTCGACGGCGTGACCGCGGGCGACGAGCATCTGCTGGTCGAGGCGTCGGGCAAAGTGGGCTACGAGTCCAAGGAGCAGGAGACCTACGACATCGACGTCGTCGCGCGCGGGCTCCGGCTCGACGAGCGGCTGGCGGAGGCCCTCTCCGACGAAGGGCGCGCGCTGTTCGAGAGCCTCGACGCCGAAGGCGCGGCCGACGTCGCGGTGTCGGTGAAGCGCTTCGACGGCGAGCCGCCCGGGCCGCGCGTCGAGGTCGTCGCCGATCTTCTCGGCGCGACGCTGCGGCCCGAGCCGTTCCCCCTCGACGTGCACGACGTGCGAGGCCGCGTGCGCATCCTCGACGAGGAAATCCGCATCGAGTCGCTGAAGGGCAGGCACCGCGGGGGCGACCTCGGCGTGAAGGGCTTCCTCGGCCAGGGCGCGCGGCGCGGCGATTACCGCCTCGAGGCGACGGTCAAGAAGCTCCGCATCGAGGCGCCGCTCTTCGACGCGCTGGCGACGCCGGCGCCGGAGGTCGGCGCCGCGCTCGGCCGGCTCAACCTTTCGGGAGTCGCGTCGGGCGACGTCGCGGTCGAACGCATCGGCGACGCGCCGCTCAAGGTGAAGGGCTACGTCGGATTCGAGCGCGTCCACCTCGCGCCGGAATCGCCGCCGATCCGCATCACCGACGGCGACGGCGCCGTGGAGATCGACGGCGGTCGCATCACGGTGCGGCCCGGCACCACGGCGCGCTTCGCCGGGCAGCGGTTCGCGGTCGACGGGCACGTCTCCGACGGCGGCGCGCTGGCGTTGACGCTCGAGGCGGGGCGCCTCGCCGTCACGCCGCAGTTCCTCGCCGAGCTCGCCGCGCTCGAGCCGCAGGTCGCCGCCTACGGGACCGACGTGCTCGAAGGCGTCGTGTCGGCGAAGGTCCGCCTCGAACGGAACGACGGCCCGCTCCGCGTCGGCATCGACGAGCTTCGGCTGAACGGCGCGACGGTGCGCGCGCCGGGCGTCGGCGCGCCGCTGGAGGACGTGCACGCGGTCGTTTCGCGGACGCCGGAGGGCGCGTTCGAGGCGAAGGACGTCACGGCGCGCCTGCCGTGGCCGACGGCGTCGAGCCTGCCGACGTCGGCGCCGTCGGTCGGCGACGTCGCGGCGGCCCCGAAGGCGACGCTGCTGCACTGCGATGCGATCCGCGTCCTTCCGCGCCCCGGCGGCGCGCCGGCGATGATCCTGTCGGGGCCGCTGTCCGTCGCCGAGGCGCCTCTCGCCCCCTGGCTGTTCGACGCGTTGCCCATCCCGGAGGAGACGCGCGCGAAGCTGGCGGAGGTCGGCTTCGGCGGCGTCCTGCAGCTCACGGTCGGCACGTTGAAGCGCGACGGCGGCGCCTGGGAGGCCTACCGCACGGCTTTCGAGATCCGGGATTTCGCGCTCGGCGGCGGCCTTCGCGCGGGCGCGCTGCGGTCGACCGGCGACCTTCGGTTGCGGGTCGACGCACAGGGACGGCTCGTCGCCGCGACGCGGTTCGAGATGAACGACGCCGTCGCCTACGGCGTGCCGGCGCCGCGCATCCGCGGCCATCTCGACGCCGATTCGCACGGCGTGCGCATCGCGCAGCTCGACGCCGACCTCTTCGGATACGCCCCGCCGCTGCCGAGCGGCGCGGTGCGGCCGTGGGGCAAGCTCGAAGACGACTCGTCGCGCGTGGAGTTTCTGTTCCACGACGGCGCCTTCGACCTCGAGCTGCTGTTCGCCAACCTCGACGTCGCCGCCGCCGTCCGCGCCATGGGCGGCGATCCCGGCGAAACGCGCGGCTCATTCGGCGGCGGGCTGAAGCTGGTCGGCCGGACGGGGGCGTCGGACACCTGGTTCGGGGGCGGGTCGATCACCGGGCATCTGCGCAAGGCGGTCGATCTGCCGTTCTTCCTCCAGCTCTTCAAGAGCCTCGACGTGGTCACGCTCTTCCAGCCCGCCGATCCGACGACGCGGGTGCAGGCGACCTTCGAGATCCGAGACCGCCGCATCGAAAGCCGCGACGTGGTGGTGGACGCGCGCGACGTCCGCCTCGAAGGCGCGGCGCGCGTGGATTTCGGCGGCGTCGCCCGCGCCGACCTCGTCGCTCATTACTCGATGGGCGTGATGCCGTGGACGTGGATCGGGAACCTGGTGGCCGCGACCGCGGCGCCGGGCGTGGTGATCGAAGGCCCGCTCGAGTCGCTGACCATCCGCGTGGAAACGCCGGACATGCGTGCGCCGATCCCCTCGGGACGAGAACCGAAGCTCAAGCCTCCTCCCGATCGCTGAGCCGTCTACACTTGCGGCCGGAGATCTCCATGCCGCGCCGCACCGTGTTCCGTCTCGCGCCCGTCGTCGTCGTTCTCGCCGCCGCGCTCGTCGCCCAGGCGCCGAAGGAAGAAAAGGTCTCTCTCGTGCGCGCGGAGAAGGAGACGTCGCTGAAGTACCGCGCGACGCACGCCGAGTTCTTCAAGGCGGAGGGCGATCCGCAGCAGGACGTCGCGGCGCACGGCGAGGCGACGTTCACGTTGAGGGCCGTCCCCGAGAAGGACGGCGCCGTCAAGCTCGACGTCGCCTATTCGGGCGCGGCGGGCAACCTCAAGCGCGACGCCGCGCCGTTGCCGGAGACGGCGTTCGAAGTGAAGAACGGCGGCGACAAGTGGTTCGTCCCCGACTGCGGCGCGACGCGGTTCGACGGCGTGCGCGTCGTCGGCGCCGGGCCGGGGCCGCTCGACGTGGTCGCCGCCGACTGGTTCTCGGCCGAGGCGCCGACGCTGCGACGCCTCGCGGCGAGCGTCTCCGCGCTCGGGCGCAAGGCGGGCGCGCTGACGCATCTCGGCGCCGCCGTGCCGGCGCTCCCCGCGCAGCCGGTCGGCAAAGACGACGGTTGGGACGGCGACTTCCTCGTCGGATACCTCGGGCGCGAGGCGCAGGTGCAGGTGTTTCACCGGTCCACCGTGCTGAAGACGGCGGAGGGGGAGGTCCAGGTCCGACAGGCCGGAAAGCCGCGGCTGATCAAATTCCCGAAGCCCGCGTCCCTGCCGGCGAAGCGCCTCGAGTACGTCCTCGACGAAGACAAGTCGTGGGCGTCGTTCGTCGTCGACGTCTCCCGCGCCGACGGGTTCGTCCTCCGCCGCGAAGGCGAGATGTTCCTCGTGTTCCAGGTCCACGACCCGGCGACGCCCGACGATCGCCCCAAGGTCGTCACCGCCAGACTCTGGTCGAAGCTCGAGCGGCTTTGACCGCGGGCCGCGCCTTCGGCGCGGAGGACCGCGGCGGCGGAAACCGCTCCGGCGCGCGGGGTTGAGCGCGCGCGACGTCGCCCTTCAGGGGGCGCAGTGAACGCCCGTCCAAGGGGACGCCGGTCGCTTGCCCGGCGCGGACGCCCGGCGTAAGGTCGCCGCCGAAGGTCCGTCCGCCGCGTCCGCGAGGTTTCCGCCTCCGACGCCGGAAGGCTGCTACCCGCTTACTGGAGCGAGGGCTTTGTCGCGGAGCGTCCGCGCGGCCCTGACTCTGGTCGCCGGGCGTACAGGCTTCGAGACCGCCTCAGGCGCTTCGCGCCGGGCGACGGAATACGACCCATGACCGTCAAGATCACCAAGGAAGCGAAGACGCAGGTCCTGACCGAGAATCGCCGTCACGACGGCGACACCGGCTCGCCGGAAGTCCAGGTGGCGCTCATCACGCAGCGCATCCGCCACCTCACCGGCCACCTCAAGACGCACATGAAGGACCACGCGTCGCGCCGCGGCCTGCTCATGCTGGTCGGCAAGCGCACCAAGCTGCTCAAGTACCTCCGCAACGTCGACGCCGCCCGGTACAACGCGCTCATCGAGCGCCTCGAACTGAGGAAGTGATCGGGCCGACGGGGGAGGCCGCGCGCGGAGAGGGAGGGCGCCGCCCGCGCCCGACGATCGCCGATCCGTCGCGCGGCCGATCGACGCACAGATTCCAACCATGAACCACGCAAAAGTTGAGCGCACCGTCGCGGGTCGCGTCCTCTCCATGGAGACGGGCGTCATCGCGCGGCAGGCGGGAGCCTCGGTGCTCGCCCGCTACGGCGAGACCGTCGTCTTCGCCGCCGTCTGCACCGCACAGCCGAGGGAAGGCATCGACTTCTTCCCGCTGTCGGTGGAATACAAGGAGAAGGTGTACTCCGCGGGCAAGTTCCCCGGAGGCTTCATCAAGCGCGAAGGCCGGCCCACGACGAAGGAGATCCTCACGTCGCGCCTGATCGACCGGCCGATCCGCCCGCTGTTCCCCGAGGACTACAAGAACGAAGTGCAGGTCAACTGCATGGTCCTCTCGGTGGATAAGGAGAACGATCCCGACGTCGTGGCGATGAACGCCGCGTTCGCCGCCTGCATGCTCTGCGACATGCCGTTCAACGGCCCGGTCGCGGCGGTGCGCGTCGGGCGCGTCGGCGGCAAGTACGTCGCCTTCCCGCGCGTCGAAGAGACGAACGCCGGCGACATGGACATCGTCGTCGCGGCGTCGCGCGCCGCGGTCGTGATGGTCGAAGGCGGGGCGAACGAGATCAGCGAAGCCGACTTCCTCGGCGCGCTCGAATTCGGCCGCGAGACCGTCGACGAGCTGTGCGGAATGATCGAGGAGCTGCGCGCCAAGGCGAATCCCCAGCGATCGCCGTGGCAGCCGCCCGCGGGCGAGG
The DNA here is from genome assembly GCA_035626575.1 of Planctomycetota bacterium. Lineage (GTDB taxonomy): Bacteria > Planctomycetota > CAIWVZ01 > DASPNK01. The sequence goes on from DASPNK010000634.1 coordinate 6,118, forward strand.
CGCAGGAACTGGTCGAGCGCGTCAAGCGCAACTACCGCAACCGGCTCCGCGAGGCCTACCAGACGCCCGGCAAGCACGACCGCGCCGCGGCCGTCGACGAGGTGCGCAAGGCCGCGCTGGAGGCGATGGTCGACGTCGACGCGCCCGACGCGTCGAAGACGACCAAGCTGGTCAAGAAGGCGCTCGGCGACATCGAATACGAGGTGGTGCGTCGCCTCGCGCTCGAAGGAAAGCGCGTCGACGGCCGCGGACCGCGCGACGTCCGGCAGATCACGATCCAGAGCGGCCTCCTCCCGCGCACGCACGGCTCGGCGCTCTTCACGCGCGGCGAGACGCAGGCGCTGGTGGTCACCACCCTCGGCACGTCGCGCGATCAGCAGATCGTCGACGGGCTGATGGAGGAATACGCCAAGAAGTTCGACCTCCAGTACAACTTTCCGCCGTTCTCCACCGGCGAGGTGAAGCCCATGCGCGGCCCCGGCCGCCGCGAGATCGGCCACGGCAACCTCGCCGAGCGCGCGCTCATTCCGGTCATCCCCTCCGATACCGAGTTCCCGTACGCGCTCCGCGTGGTCTCCGAGATCATGGAGAGCAACGGGTCGTCGTCGATGGCGTCCGTGTGCGGCGCGACGCTGTCGCTGATGGACGCGGGCTGCCCGATCCGTCAGCCGGTGGCGGGCATCGCGATGGGCCTCATCAAGGAGGACGACGACGTCGCGATCCTCTCCGACATCCTCGGCACGGAAGACCATCTCGGCGACATGGACTTCAAGGTCGCCGGCACCGGCCGCGGCATCACCGCGGTGCAGATGGACATCAAGGTGACCGGCATCACCGTCGAGGTCATGAAGAGCGCCCTGGAGCAGGCCCGTGAAGGCCGGCTCCATATCCTCAAGAAGATGCTCGAGGCGATGCCGCGCCCGCGTCAGCAGATCAGCGAATACGCGCCGCGCCTGCTCGTCATCAAGATCGACCCCGAGAAGATCGGCCTCGTCATCGGGCCGGGCGGCAAGAACATCAAGAAGCTGCAGGAGGAGACCGGCGCGTCGATCGAGATCAACGACGACGGGACGGTCGCGATCGCCTGCACCGACGCTTCGGGAGCCGAGGCCGCCAAGGCGCGCATCGAGCTGATGACCGCCGAAGTGACGGTCGGCAAGATCTACGAGGGGCGCGTCGTGTCCATCAAGGACTTCGGCGCGTTCATCGAGGTGCTGCCGGGCCAGGAAGGCCTCTGCCACGTCTCCGAGATGTCGGACGGCTTCATCCAGTCGCCCGCCGACGTGGTCAAGATGGGCGACGTGGTCAAGGTGAAGGTCATCCTTCGCGACGACCAGGGCCGCCTGAAGCTGTCCATCCGAGCCGTGAAGGAAGGCGAAGGGCCTCGGCCGGAAGGCGCCGGCGGGCCGCCGCCCCGCGGCGACCGCGGGGATCGAGGCGACCGCGGCCCGCGCCGCGAAGGCGGGGGATTCCGCGAGGATCGCGGCGATCGCGGCCCGCGCGAAGGCGGGGGATTCCGCGGCGACGGCCCGCGCGGCCCGCGTCCGCCCCGGTACTGATTCCCGGCGCGTCGCAGACGCCCGAGGTCGCGCCGTCCGGCGCCGCCTCGGGCGCCGTCATTTCCGGGCCGCGCGGCCCTTTCATGTTTTTCTATTCCCGGCTCTCGCTTTACGCCGGACCCGCATTAGACTGCCGCGCGACTTCGAGCCCGTAGCCGACGTTCCGCCAAGCGGTTCCGTCGGCCGGGGGTCTCGAACACCGCACATTTGCCGGGCGTTCTGAGCCATGAGCCAGAGGCCACGAGTCCGTACTCACCCGCTCCCCCCGAGTGAAAGGACCGAGAGGACATGCCGACCGGACGCGTGAAGTGGTTCGACAACCGCAAGGGATTCGGGTTCGTCTCCGGCGAGCGCGGCGAAGACGTCTTCATTCACTACACCGCGATCAAGACCGACGGCTTCCGTACGTTGAATGACGGCGAGCTCGTCCGCTTCGAGGTGATCCAGGGGCCGAAAGGTCTGCTCGCGAAGTCGGTCGTCCGCGTGAGCGAAGACGGCGCCGACGGCGCGGCGGTCACCACGCCGCCGCGCACGCCGCGCACCGCGCAGCCGTCGCTGCAGGAAGAGGCGCGTCGCCGCGTCGAGCGCTTCTTCGAGAGCGGCGGCGCCGCCGAAGCCTGAGCCGCGGCTCGGGGCGCGTCGCCCGCCGCGTCTCCGCGTGACGTCGGCGCCTTCGACGCCGTCCCACGCGCGACGTCCGCCGCGACTTGCGGCGGTGTGTCGGCGAGAGGTTGCGCGCCTGCGGCGTCCCGCCGCGCGGTCGCCCGCGCGCGCAGCTTGGCGCGCCGGCGGGGCTCCCTAAGATCGACGCTCGCTCGACGGACGCCCGGCGTCGTCGCGCACCCTGAGTTCTCCGCATGCCGCGTCGCGCGCCGACCCTCGATCAGCTCCGCACGGCGTTCCCGCACTGGGAGAAGATCAAGGACGTCATCGACCAGTGCATCGACATCATGCTGAACCACCGCCAGAGCGGCCATCCGGGCGGCTCGCGCAGCAAGGTTCACGCGCTGGTGACGACGCTGTTGTCGGGCGCGATGCGCTGGGACCTCCGCGAGCCGGGCAAGCGGTTCGCGGATCGGTTCGTCCTGGTGGCGGGGCACACGGTTCCGCTGGTCTACGCCACGCTGGCGGTGTTCAACGAGGCGCTGCACGAGCGCTACAAGCGCACCGGCGACCGGAAGTACCTCGTCAACCACTTCGACGAGCAGGCGTTGCTGGCGAAGCACCTCCTCGACCTGCGCCGCAACAAGGGCCTTTCGGGGCACGCGGAGATGGAAGGGCGCACGCTCTTCTTCAAGGCCAACACCGGGCCGTCGGGCCACGGGTCGCCCGCCGCGGCGGGCGCCGCCACGGCGCTGAAGCTCGCGGGGGCGTCGGAGGTGCGCGTGTTCGCCTTCGAAGGCGAAGGCGGCCACACGACGGGCGCCACGCACGAGACGAAGAACACGGCGTGGGGCCTCGGCCTCGAAAACCTGGTCTACGTCCTTGACTGGAACGACTACGGCATCGATCCGAACCCGAACTCGTCGGTGGTGTACGGCGACCCCGACACGTGGTTCCGCTCGTACGGGTGGAAGACGGCGGGCGCGCCGCAGGGGAGCGAGTGGGAGTCGGTCGCGATGGCGTTCCACGAGGGGCTCTTCACGCCGAATCCCGACAAGCTGCCCATCTGCGTGTGGGTGAAGACGGTGAAGGGTCGCGGCTACGGCGTCACCGGGTACAAGAGCCACGGCAAGGCGCACGAGCGCAACAGCGACGCGTACTGGGCGACGAAGAAGGAGTTCGCCGACAAGTACGGCGTGCAGTTCGACTCCTTCGGCAAGCCCGACCCGAAGGAGGCGGCCGAAGCGCGCCGCCAGGCGGCGGCGAACTTCGAGATCGCGCTCGACGTGATCCGCAACGACCCCGCGTGCCTCGAGTACCTCACCGACCGCCTCGTGGAGCTCGGCGATTCGGTGCCGGAGGAGCTTCCGGGATGCCGCGTCGACGGCGAGGTCGATCCGGCGAAGGATCCGGTGGTGACCGACTGGCGCGCGTATCCCGATGCGCTGTTCCTGAAGCCCGGCGAGAAGTCGGCGAACGGCAAGGGGTTCGCCACCTACGGCGCCTGGCTGAACGCGCACGGCCGCAAGCGCTACGGCCGGCCGCTGGTCGTGGCCTGCTCCGCCGACCTCGCCGAGTCCACGAACATCGCCGGCTTCTCCAAGGACTTCGGCGACGTGAAGGGCTACGGCTGGTACGACCGCAATAAGAACCTCGAGGGCTGCCTGCTTCCGCAGCAGATCACCGAGTTCACCAACTCCGGCCTCGTGTGCGGCCTCGCCACGGTGAACCTCTCGCGCACGCCCTATAAGAACTTCTCGGGCTTCTGGGGCGCCTGCTCCACGTACGGCTCCTTCTCGTACCTCAAGTACGGTCCGATGCGGCTCTTCTCGCAGCTCGCGCAGGACAGCCAGCTCAAGGTCGGCAAGGTCATCTGGGTCGCCGGCCACTCCGGCCCCGAGACGGCCGAAGACAGCCGCACGCACTTCGGCATCTACGAACCGAGCGTGTGCCAGCTCTTCCCGCAGGGGCACGTGATCAACATCTACCCCTACGAGCACAACGAGGTGGCGCCGCTCCTCGGCGCCGCGCTGGCGACCGAGGCGCCGATCGTCGCGCTGCACCTCACCCGTCCGCCGGTGACCATCCCCGACCGCGCGGCGCTCGGCATGGCCCACTACCTGGAGGCCGCCCACGGCGCCTACCTCGTGCGCGACTACGCGGCCGACCGTCCGCGCGGCGGTTGCCTCTTCGTGCAAGGCACGTCGTGCATGGCCGAGGTCGTGAAGCTCCTCTTCCACGGCGACTTCGACCGAGCGGGCCTCAACGTGAAGATCGTCGCCGTGCCGTCGTACGACCTCTTCCGTCGGCAACCGGCGGAATGGCGGCAGTCGCTCGTCAGCGACCGCGACTGGGCCGACTCGACCGTCATCGCCAACTGCGGCCGCAAGACGATGTCCGACTGGATCGCGCACCGCATCTCGGCCGAATACGCGATGACGCCCGACTTCGACGACCGCTGGCGCACGGGCGGTTCGGTCGAGGAGATCATCGAGGAGTCGCACCTCTCCGCCCCGCGCCTCCTCGACGGCATCACCCGCTTCGTCCGCGACCGCGACAAACGCTTCGCGCGTCTGCGGCACGCGGTCGACTGACGGCGCGACCGCCGCCGCGCGTCGCTCCCTCCGGACAGGACCGCAGCGGCCCGCGCCCGAAGCGAAGCGGAGGGACGGCCCTGCTGCGTCGGTCGGCGGCGCACGAAGGACGGCGCTGCGCGACGCTCGCCGTGTCGCCGACGACTGCGGAAGCTCGACGATGCGGGGCCGGTGCGGCGCCGGGCGCCGCGCCGGGCCTCCGCGGTCCAGGCGGGCCCGCGACGATCGGCGCCTCGCGCATGGACCGCAGCGGCCCGCGCCCGAAGCGAAGCGGAGGGACGGCCCTGCTGCGTCGGCTTCCCGACGTCGGCTACTTCGCCCGCACGCGCAGCGTCGTCCCCGACGACGGCGCTTCGCCCGAGTGCCGGCGCAGCACGAGCAGGCCGTCGGCCGCGCGCTCGACCCTCCAGGTTCCGCGCACTTCGTCGGCCGCAACGACCTCGAGGACGTCGTCGACCGCCGCGTCCTTGACGGCGTCGTCGCCGCGCACGTCCACGATCACCATGTCCGCGTCGTCGCCGGAGGCGAACACGCGCGCCAGGCGCACCGGGGGGTCGGCGGCCACGTCGACGGCGAGGAGCAGCTCCACCGATTGCAGTTTCCGCGACTCCGGATCCGTCCAGCGCAGGCCCGTGATGCGCAGACCGCCGCCCGCGGCGACCTCGAGCAGCCCGCCGGTGGACCAGCGCAGGGTCGCCGTTTCGGGGCGTTCGATCCGCAGCGTCACGTCGCCGACGCGGCCCTCGACTGCGGGGACGGGACGCACCACCGCGGTCCGTTCCAAGGACAGCTCGGTCGCCACCTTGGTCGCGTCGGGCGACAGCAGCGAGAGCACGCGCAGCGTGAGCCCTTCGGGCAAGGTCTCGACCTTGGGATTCATGATCAGCGCGCCGTCGACGATTTCGACGTCGAAGTCGCCGACGTAGCTGACCTCGTTCGCGATGCTGACCTCCGCCGCTTCGCCGGCGCGCACGGCGACGGTCGGCGCCGAGAGGATGTCGAGCGCGCCGCGCTTGGACTCTTCCTGCACCGAACGCATCGCGAGCTTGATCCGATGGGCGTCGAGGCGCTCGACGCGTTCGGTCGGCTCGGCTCCGTTCACGTCCTCACGCGCGACGACCGTCATCTGAACGATGACCGTGCGATCCCGTTGCGCGGCGAGCTCGTTCAGGACGCGCTCGGTCGCGGCGCGCGCCGAGGGCGGGCCCGTGACGACGACCTCGCGTCGGACCTCCGTCGCGTCCTGCGTGGCGTCGTACCGCCGCACGGTGGTTTCCTCGAAGCGCACCGTCAGCGAGGCGCCGACCTGCTTGGGCAGGTTCTCGACTAGCCACGCTTCGCCCGCGCCGAGTTGCGGACGCCGACGATAGAGCGAACCAATCAGCGGCACGTCGGACAGAATCGGAATGTCGGGCGCCGAAGGCGGCGGCGACGCGGGGCGCGCCAGCAGGCGCTCGAGCGGGTAGCGCAGGGTGAAGTCCGTCGACCCCCATAAGCTCTGGCCCGGACGAATCACGACGGCCTTCAGGTCGGCGCGCACCGCGTCGAGGTCGGCGGCCGACGGCTCGCTCTGTTGGGCTGCGGCGACCGCGACCAGACCGAAACACGCCACGAACGTTCGCGCACACGCTCGGCTCGTCATGAGCAAGCTCCTTCTCTCAGCGCACGACCGCCGGCAGAGCGACGCGCGCCGTCTCATAGACGGTGCGGCGGCCGCGGTCGTGGCGCGTCACGGTGAACGATTGACGGAACACGGGGCGCGGTGCGTCGGCGTTCCGCGCAGGCGTCCGGACGCGCGGCGGCGCGGCGTCCGCGTCCGGCGAGACGTCGTCGGGACGTCGCCCCGACGCGTCGCCGTCATGGACGGCGTCGGAGGTGATTCGACGCGGTTCGTGAGTCGAGCCGCTTCCGCCGGCGAGTCGCACGGCGACCCCGACGACGAGCGCGGCCATCGCGAGCAGAGCGACGCGCCCGACGCGGCGACGCCGCGGCAGTCGCTGGAACGCCGGCGGCGTCCGCGTCGGAATCGACGCCAGGCCGCCCCACAACGCGACATCGTCGGTGAAGCGCGCGCTGCACGAAGCGCATCGCTCGAGGTGCTCCACCGTCGCGCCCAGCGCCGCGCCGTCGCGCACGACGACGTCGTCGTCGCCGCACCACCGCGCGACGTCGGTGCAGCCGACCGCTTGAGACCGACCGTCGCCGCTCAAGGGGCGCCGTCCTTCCATCGCCGCTTGAGCGCGGCGCGCGCGCGGAACAGCCACGTCTTCACGGTACCGACGGGGACCTCCAGCAGCGCGGCGACCTCCGAGAGCGGTCGGCCTTCCTGGTAGGCGAGGAGCACCGCCGCGCGCTCTCTGGGCGGAAGCGCCGTCAGCTCGTCTTCGATCTCGGCGGCGCGCCCGACGGCGTCGGGCGCCGCGGGCTCGATCTCCGGTGTGCCGCCGTCGAGTTCGGCGCGCACCTCCTGGCGTCGGATGCAGTCGACCGCTTTGCGCACCGCAAGCGTGCGCAGCCACGCCTCGGGCTTCTCGAGGCGCTCCCCGCGCTCCAGCGCGCGGGCGGCCGCCCAGAACGTCTCCTGCCACAGATCCTCCGCCGTCTCCCGTCGCCGCACGAAGCGGACGAGCAGCGAGTAGACGAAAGTCCCGTGGGCCAAGACGAGCTCCTCGAACGCGCGGTCGCGGGCCACTCGACGGAGATTCTCCCTCGGGCGGCCCCGCCGACCCGACGTCGTTCGATTCCTC
>DASPNK010000635.1:0-11671 GCA_035626575.1 Planctomycetota bacterium
ACGGCGCGCCTCCGAGGCGCCTCCGCGGCCTTCGCCGCCCTGGTCTTCGTCGCAGCGTGCGGCTTCGGCGGCGCCGAGGCGGCGGCTCCGCTGTTCACCGGGCCGCAGGCGCGGACCCTGCCCGGCGCCTCCGCGTATCCCGCGTCGCTCGGGGTCGCGGTCGGTCTCGCCGCCGTCGCCGTCGCCCGGCGCGCGCGCGCGCATCCGCGGTCGACGGCCTGCGCGCTGTTCGCCGCGGCGCTCGCCGCATTCGCCGCCGACGCGCGCTGGTTCCGCAGCGGCTACGAGCGGTTCCACGACCTCGCCTTCGTCGGCGCGTTCGTCGCCGCCGCGTGGGCCGGCGTCGTCGTCGCGCCGCGTCGCGCCCGGCGCGGCGCGGGCGCGGCGGCCGCCGCCCTGGCGACCGCGCTTCTCGGAGCCGGCACGGCGGCGGCTGCGTGGATCGCCGGCCGCCCCGACGTCGCTGCAGAGCTGGATCGAAGCACCCTGGGCGCGGGGCGGCTCGCCGCGTTCGCCTATCCGTGGACGGCGCCGCCGCGCGAACCCGCCGCGGAGGGCGACCTCGTCGACGCCTTCGCGCCCTGGGAGCGGGCGGCCGAGGAGCACGCCGCGGCCGTCGATCCGCTCGCGCGCGAGCACCCGCCTTCGATCCTCTTCGTCACCGTCGACGCGTTGCGCGGCGACCGCGCGCCCGGCGGTCCGCGCGGCGCCGAGCTCATGCCGCGCCTCGCGCGCTTCGCCGCCGACGGCGCGACGTTCACCCGCGCCTACGCCGCCGCGACGACGTCGTGGCCCAGCGCGCGTTCGATCCTCACCGGGCTGTATCCCGACACCTTCCTGCTCGGACCGAAGGAGACGCCCACGTTCCTCGCGCACCTCAAGCGCGCGGGCTACCGCACCGCGTATTGGGGCGGGCTGCCGGTCCTCGACGCGCGCGGGCGCCGCTGGCTGCCGTCGCTCGCGACGGAGCTCGACGACTGGTCCTGCGACGTGCCCGACGCGCGCGCGCTTTTCGACAAAGTGCGGACGTTCGCGGCGGCGCCGGGCCCCTGGTTCGCGTGGATCCACCTCGGCGAATTGCACCAGCCGTACCGCCCGCCGCCCGGACTCGCGACGGGACCGGGCCCGATCGGCGCCTACGAGGGCTGTATCCGCCATGTCGACGCCCTCCTCGCCCCGTTCGTCGAAGAGATGGTCGGCCGCGCGACGGTGATCGTCTCCGCGGACCACGGCGAGGACTTTCCGTTCGAGCACGGGTTCGAAGGCCACGGCGCTTCGGTGTACGAGGGCGCGGTCCGCGTGCCGCTGTTCGTGCGCGGCGCCGGCGTGCGGAAAGGGACGTTCGACGTCCCGGTTTCGCTGACCGACCTCGCGCCCACCGTGCGCGGCCTGGCCGGCGACGACGAGCCTCCGTACGCGGGAGGCATGTCGCTCCTGCCCGCGATCCGCGGCGGCTCGACCGAAGGGCTGCGCGCCCGCCGCGCGGTCTTCGCGGAGCAGCGGCTGGACAACGGCGGCGACCTGCTGCCGAAGCCGAAGCGGGCGATGATCGCGGGCGACGCCAAGCTCGTGCTGACCGAGAACCCTCCCCGGCTCGAGGCGTACGATCTCGTCGACGACTCCGGTGAGACCCGCAACCTCTTCCTGTCCGCGCCCGAACGGGCCGCGCGCCTTCGAACCGCGTTCGCGACCGAGATGCGCGGACGCATGCTGCGGTTCAACGCGCGGCACGGCGGCGCCGAAGCGGCGTTCCTCGGCGACGGCGCCGACGGCGACGCGCGCCTCGCCGAGCTGATCGCGTCGCCCGATTCCGCCACGCGTCGCCGCGCGGTGCGGCTCGCGTCGATGGCGCCGCGGCCCGCGCTGGCGTCCGCGTTCCGCGCGCTGCTCGGCGACGCCGACCCGGAGGTGCGCGCGTGGGCCGCGGTCGCCTGCGGCCGGTCCGACGACCGCACTCCGGAGTGGCCCGCCGAGACGGCGCTCCTCGGGCCGTCGCCCGACGCGCGCGCCGCGGCGTTCCAGCTGCTCGCCGCGCGCCCCTGTCCGGCCGCGCACGACGCCCTGGCGAGCCTCGCCGAGCGCGACGAGGCGCTCGTCGAGTGGCGTCCGACCGCGCTGCTGGTCGCGGCGGGCGACCGCCGCGGGCTCGAGCAGCTGCGCCGCGCCGCGCTGCATCCGGAAGCCGTCGAAATCGGCTTCGAGATGACGCTGCGGCTCGTGCGACTGCGGCCGCGCCCGTCGACCCCGGCCACGCTGGAAATCGTCGCGAGACGCTTCGGGCCGGATACGGCGGCGGGGCGATACCTGCGGGAGGTCGCGGCGGAGATCCCGTCCGCGACCACGCTGCGCCTCTGCGAGGACTACGCCGCTTCGGCCCCCGAATCCCTGCGCCCCGTCGCGGAGCGCGGGCTGCGCACGGTGCGCGAGCGCATCGCCGAGGCCGTCGCGGCGCTCGAGCGCGGCGCCGAGGAAGCGGCATGGTGGCGCGGGCCGCACCATGCCGCGTGGGGGCTCGCCGCAGGCGTCGATTTCTCGCGCCCGCGGGAGGGCGTCCTCGATCCGTCGCAGTGGGCGGAGCCCGACGTCGCGTTCCCCGCGCGCGCGTTGAGCGGCGCCGGGGCGCAGGCGACGCTCGAAGCGCCGCCCGGCGCGACGCACCTCGAGCTGGCGTGGGCGGCGTTGGCGGCCGGCGCGCTGGAAATCGAGCTCGCGGGCGCGGCGACGTCGGCGCCCTTCGGCCCCGGACCGCACCGCCGCCGCCTGCCGCTTCCGCCCGGCACGGCGGGGAAACCGATCGTCGTCGGGTTCCGCGTGCACGGCGCCGCGCCCTCCCACGTGGGTTTCCGCGAGCTCGTCTTCCTGCCCGCGACGCCGCCGTAAGTCGCCGCGCCGCCGTAGTAGAAGGGCCGCCATGTCGAGCGAACCGACCACCGCGCTGCCGGCGGGATCCCGCCCGTGCGCCTGCGTCCTGAACGGAGATCCGCCGAAGTTCGTGGTCGTCACCGGAGGCCCCGGCGCGGGGAAGACCGCCGCGCTGGAGATGGCGCGGCGGTCCTTCTGCCGACACGTCGCGGTGCTCGGCGAAGCGGCGGGCATCCTCTTCGGCGGGGGATTCCCCCGCACGCCCGACGACGCCGGCCGGCGCGCCGCGCAGCGGGCGATCTTCTTCGTCCAGCGCGAGTACGAAGATCTCGCCCGCAGCCGGACCGACCTCGCCGTGGCGTTGTGCGACCGCGGCCTCATCGACGGCGAGGCCTACTGGCCGGGTCCGCCTTCCGAGTTCTGGTCCGAGGTCGGCATGACGCCGGACGCCGCCGCCTCGCGCTACGCCGCGGTCGTCCACCTCCGCGTGCCGGGCGTCGACGGCGGCTTCAACCGCGTCAACCCGCTGCGCATCGAGTCGGCCGACCAGGCCGCCGCGCTCGACGCCCGCATCGCCGAGGCGTGGCGCCGCCACCCGCGCCGCACGGTGGTTCCCAGCCACGACAGCTTTCTCGTGAAGGCGCGCACGGTGCTCGAAGCGGTGCGCGCCGAGCTGCCGGAGTGCTGCCGCGACCACGAACTCGATCTGGGTTCGTAGGCGGGGGATCCGAACCGAACCGCGCCGCCGCGCGGGCGCGCCCGATAAGTCGATCGGCGGCGATCCGGCACGGCGGCAGTCCGACGAAGAAGGGCCGTCCTTCGGCTGCGCTTCGGGCGCGGGTCGCCGCGGTCCGTGGGCGATGCCGGCGGCGCCATGGACCCGCGCGCGGAACACACTTAAGGGAACTTATTTGCGTCGGCCGCGCCGGCGGCCTATAGAGGACGGCGCGCCGTCGGATCGGCGCGCCCGTTCCCCCCGAGGCTCCCCATGTCCTATTTCCGTCGTTGCGCGCCGGCGGTCGCGGTCGCGCTCCTCTGCGCGGCGCCCGCCCAGTGCACCATCCTCATCAAGCAGGACCTCAAGGACCTGACCGCCGGCGCGAAAGCCGTCGTCCGCGCGAAGGTGCTCTCCAAGACCGCGGGATGGGACGCCGAGCGGCGCTTCATCTGGACGACGTACGAACTCGCCGTCGTCGACGTGTGGAAGGGAGACGTCGGGCCGCGGCTCGTGCTGAAAGAGCTGGGCGGGGAGACGGGCACGACGGGGATGCGCGTCGCGGGCGCGCCGGAGTACGCGGTCGGGCAGGACGTGGTGACGTTCCTGCACGTCGACCCCCTCGGGAACTGGCGCACGCTGGGTTGGACGCAGGGCAAGGCGGTCGTCGCGCCGGACGCCGAGCGTCCGGGCTCGCACGTGGTGATCACCGGCCATCCGCACGTCTTCGACGCGCTGCCGAAGGACGAGGTCCGCGCGCCGGGTCTCGCGACGCTCGCCGGGCTGCGGGCGAAGGTCGTCGCGCTCGCGAAGGCGGAGGCCAAGTGATGCGCGCGTTCATCGGCGGCTGCGTCGTCCTCGGGGTCGTCTTCGGCGCCGCCTGGCTCGCGCGCGGCTACACGCCGTCGTACGTGAGCACGCCCGCCACGACGAACGTCATCGCCTGGCCGGCGGGCGCCACGGTCAGCTACCGGCACTGGACCGGCAACACGACGGCGACCAACGTCACCGGCGCCGCGTCCGTGCAGACGGCGGTGGACGCCGCGTACGCCTCCGTCAACGCCGCCACCGGGTTGAACTTCGTCAATGCGGGCACGAGCACGACGACGAGCACGGGCAGCGACGGCGTGAATCTGGTGACGTACGCGAGCACGGCGGCGAATCTCGCCGCGGTCGGCGGCGCGCTGGCGGTCAACGTCTTCTACTTCTCGATCCCGGCGTACCAGATCACCGAAACCGACATGGTCTGGAACCCGGCGATCAACTTCACGACCAACGGGACGACCGGCCAATACGACGTCCAGTCGGTCGCCGCTCACGAAGCGGGCCACGGCGTCGGGCTCGACCACAGCGCCGTGTGCGACTGCACGATGTTCCCCAACGGGTTCACCGGCTCCGTGCTGCCGCGCACCTTCGAGCGCGACGATCTGGCGGGCTTCCGTCACCTCTATCCGACGGCGCCGCCGTCGGCGTCCGCGCCGCTCGGCTACGGCGTCGTCACCGGCACGGTGCAGCAGGCGCCGGCGACCGCGGTCCCGGGCGCCCACGTGGTGCTGGTCGACGCGATCACCGGCCGCATCGGCCCGTCGGCGCTCAGCCGGTCGAACGGCCAGTTCACGGTCTCCGGCGTGCCGGTCGGCATCTATCGCATCTACGTCGAGCCGCTCGACGGCCCGATGAGCGCCGCCAACATCGCCGGTTCGGGCTGGAGCGGCGTCGCGGTCAACAGCACCTTCCGCACGACGGCCTACGGCGGCGTCGCGACGCCGACGACGTTCGCGGTGAAGGGCGGCCTGACGACCGCGGCCGGAACGATCACCGTCGCGGGCCCGGCGCCGACGATCAATCTGCTCGGCGCCTTCCCGATGGCGACGGCGACCGGCGGCTTCAGCTTCAGCAACGGCAAGCCGGTCGAGATCACGCCGCCGTACACGCAGTGGATCGGCGTCGCGGGCGCCTCGGTCAACACGTTGCCCGACGCGGCGTTCACGATCGACTCGCCGTTCTTCACCATCACCGGCCCGAGCACGCAGTCGGGCGCGCTGGGCGGCGGCGGCGGATACAAGATCTTCCCGGTGTCGGTGTCGGCCGCGACGCCGCCCGGCGGCTACCTGATCAAGGCGACGAACGCCGGCGAGACCGCGACGGGCGTCGGTTTGATTCACGTGCTGCCGCCCGCGTCGCCGCAGCCCTTCGTGCAGAGCTACGGCGCGTCGTGCCCCTCGGTCGGCGCGATCGCCCTGCAGACGATCAACGGCAACCCGACGCTCGGCAACCTCTCCTTCGCCGCGCAGTGCACGGGGACGACCGCGGGCCGCACCATCGCCTTCGTGCTCGGCGTGGCGCCGGACGCGCTGCTCACCGGCGGCAACTTCGCGCCGGCCGCGAGCTGCACCGTCTACGTCGACCTCAACTGGCTGCTCTTCCCGTTCCCCGGCGTGGTCTTCACCACCGTCGGCGCGACGGCGACGCAGCCGTTGCCGATCGCGAATCTCCCGGCCTACGCGGGCCTGGAAGTCTTCGTGCAGTGCGCGGAGATCGCGCCCGCGGGCACGATCAAGCTCTCCAACGCGTTGCTGATCAGGATCCAGTGACGGGCGCCGCGGCGCGCGCGGCGGCCGGCCGCGCGCGTCCGGCGACGACGTCGGCGAACAAGGCCTTCAGGCCTTTCGCCGTCGCGTCCCAGGAGAAGCCTTCGGCGTAGCGGCGTGTGGCCGCGCGGTCGGGCGGCGCGGCGAAGAGGTCGCGGACGGCCGCGGCGAGCGCGGCGGGCGTCCGCTCGCGGAAGAGCTTGCCGGCCTCCGGCGCCGCGACCACCTCCGGCGTGCCCCAGATGGCCGTCGCCACGCAGGGCGTGCCGCAGGCCATCGCCTCGAGCAGCACGTTCGCCCAGCCTTCGCGGTCCGACGCGAGCACGAGCGCCGCCGCGGCGGAGTACCACGCGGCGAGGTCGTTCTGCACGACGCGGCCGGCGAACCGGACGCGGTCGGCGACGCCGAGCCGCGCGGCGAGCGCGCGCAGCCGCGCCTCTTCGACGCCGCTTCCGACGATCGCCGCGTCGAAGTCGGGAAGCCGCGGCAGGGCCTCGATCAGCACGTGGTGGCCCTTGCGCTCGACGAGATGCCCGACGGACAGCAGCGTCGGGCGGCGGAACCCGAGGCGCGCCCGCTCGGTCGCCGGGTCGAGCGGCCGGAAGAGCTCGAGGTCGACGCCGTTCCGCAGCACCACCGTCTTGTCAGGCGGGACGCCGAACCCGTCGAGCACGTCTTTGAGCGCCTTCGCGACGCAGATGTTGGCCGCCGAGGCGTGAGCCGCCTCGACGATCCGCGCCTTCGCCCACGGGTCGTTCGGGACGAGATTGAGGTCGGTGCCGCGCGCGGTGACGGTGAACGGCACGCCGAATTCGCGGGCGAGCCGCATCGCGGCGACGCCGTCCGGATAGAAGTACTGCGCGTCGATCAGGTCGAAGGCGTAGCCCTCGGCGCGGAGGCGCCGCAGCGTCGGTCGCGCCGCGGCCGCCATCAGCGACGGCTGAAGGCGCATGCCGACGCGCGGGATCGTCAGCCAGCGCGGGCGCTCGATCTCGACGCCGAAGCGCGTCTCGCGCGCGGGGGGCGTCGGCCAGCGGTCCATCAGTCCGAGAAGGCCGCAGCCCGGGAACCACGGCGCGGGGGAGACGACGCGCGACGCGACGCCGCCTTCGGCGAGCAGGCGCCGGAGCCGCGTCTCGACGAACACGCCGAAGGTCGGGCGCGTCGCGTCGGGATAGAGGTGGCCGAAGGTGACGAGCTTCAGCATCGCGACGACCGCGTCAGCCCGCGCCGCGACGGGCGGCGAGCGCCTTCGCGTAGACGTCGCGGTAGCGCGCGACGGAGTTCGGCCAGTTGCGCTCGGTCTCGACGTAGCGGCGGCCGGCGTCGCGCAGCGCTTCCCAGGTGTCCGGCGCCTTGAGAAGGCCGACGACGGCTTCCGCGAGGGCGCGCGGGTCGCCGGCCTTGAAGAGCATCCCGGTTTCGCCGTGGTGGATCAGCTCGCGATGCCCGCCGACGTCCGAGGCGACGATCAGGCGCCGTTGCGCCATCGCCTCAAGCGGCTTCAGCGGCGTGACGAGGTCGGTCAGCCGCATCGGCAGGCGCGGGTAGCAGAGGACGTCGACGAGGTCGTAGTAGCGGCGGACGTCGGAGTGGGGAACGCGCCCCGCGAACACCACGTCGTTGTAGAGGCCGAGCGACGCCGCCTTGCCCTTCAGGCGCTCCTCCTCCTTGCCGCCGCCGACGAGCAGGAGTCCGACCTCGGGCTTCGCCTTGTGCTCGTCGCGCTGCAGGCGGCTGAGGATCTCCGGCATGGCGTCGAGCAGCAGCGAGAGGCCTTCGTACGCGTAGAACGACCCGATGAAGCCGAGCACGCGGCGGCCGGCGAGCCCGAGCTTCCGGAGCAGCTCCGGGTCGGCCGGCCTCGCGGGCTCGAAATGCTCGAGGTCGACGGCGTTGGGGATGACCGTGACCTTCTCCGCCGGAATGCCGCGCGCGACGATGTCGGACCGCAGCCCTTCGCAGATGCACGTGGCGTGGTCGACGCGCCGCAGGGCCCGCGTCTCGAGCGCGCGCGTCGCGCGGTAGCGGAGCGAGCCTTCGTGCGTGTGGCCGATGTCGACGGCCGCGTCTTCCCAGAACGCGCGCACCTCGTAGACGGTCGCGACGCCGAGCCTGCGGCCGACGCGGATCGCGGGCAGGCCGTTCAGCACCGGCGAATGGGCGTGGATGACGTCGGGCTTCAGCTCGCGGACGAGCGCCTCCAGCCGCCGCTCGGTCGCGCCCATCAGCGCCCATTCCGAGACGCCGGGGAGCTTCGCGAGGACGCCGCGCGCGGGCGGCGTCCGATGAAACTCCAACCCGTCCACGGTCTCGCGCTCGACCGACGCCGACTCGGGCGCCGCCGCGGCGTGCTTCGGGCTCGTGAGGTGCGCCGTCTCCCAGCCCAGCCGGCGCTGCTCGCGCAGGATCGACCTCGTGCGGAACGTGTACCCGGAATGCAGCGGCAGGGAATGGTCGAGGACGTGAAGGATGCGCATGGAGCGATCGCGGCCCGCGGCTCTGGCGTCGGCCCACCGGACCTCATCGGCCGGCCGGCGCGATTCCCTTCTCGGCGAGCGCGGCATCGTAGACGTCGAGGTAGCCGCGCACCATCGCGTCGAGGCTGAAACGTTCCTCGACGGCGCGCCTTCCGGCCGCGCCGTGGGCGCGCCTCAGCCCGGCGTCGCGGACGTACGGCGCGAGGGCGTCGGCGAGCGCCGAGGGGTCGCCCGCCGGGCACAGCGCGCCGCTGATCCCGGCGCCGACCAGTTCCGGGTTGCCGCCCACCGCCGTCGCGACGACCGGGAGGCCGACCGCCATCGCTTCGAGCACAGTGTTGGAGATCCCTTCGCCGAGCGACGGCAAGGCGAACACGTCGAAGGCTCGCATCAGGTCGGCGACGTCGCCGCGCTCGCCGGGGAGCCACGCGGCGCCGGCGGCGCCGCCCTCCTCGAGGATCCGGCGGCACGCGTCGCGCAGCGGGCCGTCGCCCACGAGGACGAGCCGCGCGACGCGGCGCGCTTCGGGGTCGCGGGCGCGCAGCGCCGTGAACGCGCGCGCGAGGTCGACTTGGTTCTTCACCTCGGCCATCCGGCCGACCGTTCCGATCACGACGGAGTCGTCGTCGACGAAGCCCGGCGGGCCGATCGGCGGGCGCGGCCCGCGCCGCGGCGCGAACGCCTCCGCGTCGACGCCGTTGTAGATCTGGCGGATCTTCCGCGGCGGGACCGCCACGTCCCGCGCGAGCCAGTCGGCGAGGTCGCGGCTCACCGCGAGGTAGCGATGCACCAGCGGGCGGAGCGCCTTCCGCAGCAGGTTGTAGCGGCGGTTCCGGCCGTGGAGGTCGTACATGTCGCGGCCGTGCTCGCCGTGGATGCGCACCGGCACGCGCGCGAGGAAGCCCGCCATCTGACCTTCGAGCGCGGCGAGGTTGCGGGTGTGCAGCACGGCGGGCTTCAGCCGGCGCAGCGTGCGCCAGAGTCGGCGGTGCGTGCCGAAGTCGTTGCCTTTGGGTTGCCGCAACTCGACGATCTCGATCTCGTCGAGGCGCTTCAGGCGGCGCCGGAAGTCCGACACGTCGGTGAGGGACACGATCGCGTGGCGGTAGCGCTCCGGCGGAATGCGGTTCAGGAGATTGACGACGCCGTTCTCCATGCCGCCGACGGCGAAGCGGTAGACGAGATGGACGATGAGCGGCGGGCGTCGCGCGTCGTCGGGCATGGCGCGCAGATTAACGACGCCCGTCGGAGGAGGCCGTCGGGCCCCGTTCAGAAGACGCGGAGCGCTTCGGCGGCGAGGCTGCGGCGGTCGTCGGCGTCCGCGGCGGGGCGCAGGCGGTACACCGGGAAGCGCCGCGGGCCGTCGTCGGGGTCGCCCGCGACCGCGGTCGTCTCCAGCGCCGTGCCGCTCGGCTCGGCGGCGGGCGCGAGCAGGTCGCCGGGAAGCTCGACGTGGAGTCCGTCGAAGACGAACGCGGCGAGCCGCCGGGCGAAGGCCCGCGAAGTCAGCGTTTCGGTCGCCGTCAGCACGTGGTGCGAGGACAGGGGCCCGGGCGACTCGCGAAAGCGGCGGAGGAGGCCGCGCATCAGGTCGTCCAGGCTGCGGCGCCCGTCGCTCGCGCGGCGGATTTCGTAGTCGGCGAGGCGCGCCGCAAGCTCGCCGCGCAGGTAGGGGAGGCGCTGCGCGTCGGCGTCGACGAACTGCCGCTCGGCGGCGTCGGCCAGGCGGCGTCGCGACCAGCGGTTCGCGGCGTAGTCCTGCACCGTGCGGTTGATCTCGTCGACCGCACGCCGCGGGCGCACGTAGCCCGCGCGCACCAGCAGGCGGCGCGCGTAGAAGTCGGTGAACCCTTCGGTGAACCAGAGCAGCTCGTCTTCGGCGCCGTTTTCGGCGGCGAGCGTCCCACCGTTCCACACGTGGATCAGCTCGTGGACGATCACGTGCCGCAGGCTCCGCCGGAACTCTTCGAGGTGGTCCTGAGGACGCGAGTAGACGAGGCTCAGGCCTTCCGTCAGCGCCATGCCCGCGAGCCGGTGGCGGAGCGGCTCCGAGGTTCCCGCCTCCACCAGCGCCAGCAGGAAGCGGCCGGCGTCGCGGTCTTCGAAGAAGGCGCAGGCTTCACGTCGAATGCGCGCCGCGAAGTCCGCGATCTCGCCGTCGGGCATGGGAAGGCCGTCGCCGCGGAGCAGCACGACGACGTCGCCGTCGCCGGAGGGGCGCTCGACGACGCGCATCTTGCCGGCGACGAAGAGGCCGCGGCGCATCTCGTCGAGCGACGTCTCCGTGCGGACGTCCGGTCCGTCCCCGAACGACGACCAGGTGCGCCAGCCCGCCTCGGCGAACCCGCGCCAGCGCACCGCGAATCGGAACCTGCCGGGCCCCGCGAGGTGCGCCGGGTAAGCGCAGACCACCCCGCCGACCGCGTGAAAAAAGCCGTCGTCGGCGAGCGGGCGCTGGTCGCCGACCACGGCCGCGCCGACCGCCGAGCGGTCGACGGTGAGCGCGTACACCGCGGCGACGGGCTCGCCGGGGCGGTGCCGGGCCGTCCAGGCGCGGTCCTCGATTTTCGCCACCGGCGGCGGCGCGCCGCGCGGTCGGAGCACGCGGACGTCGCGCACGCCGCCCACCACCGGCTCGACGTTCCCGAAGCGCTCGGAGAACGCGAAGGTGGTCGCGCCCGAACCGTCGCCCGGGCAGGCGACGGTGACGAGGATCTCGGGGCGCTCGGCGTCGACCAGGCGGAAGGTGTAGGCGCAGTCGACGCCCGGCGGAGGCTGGGCGTCGTCGGCGGCGGCCTCGAACGTCGACGGCGGCGCGGGCTGCGCGTCGTAGGAGACGCACGCCGGAAGGAAGGCGACGGCAACGAGCGTCGCGAGCGCGGCGGCGGGGAAGGGCATGAACGACGCGCGCTCGCGAAGCATCGGCGGATTCTACGGGCGGTCGCGGAGAAGCGCCCCGGCCGCATCGGGCGCCCGCCGCGGAAACCTCGCGCGCCGACCGCGTTCCGTCGCGGCGAGGCGAT
>DASPNK010000636.1:0-6092 GCA_035626575.1 Planctomycetota bacterium
CTCACCGACTCGGTGAACGCCATGGCGACGAACCTCACGTCGCAGGTGCGCAACATCGCCGAGGTGACGACGGCCGTCGCGCGCGGCGACCTCTCGCGCAAGATCACCGTCGACGTGAAGGGCGAGATCCTCGAGCTGAAGGTCACCGTCAACACGATGGTCGATCAGCTCAACGCTTTCGCCGCCGAAGTGACGCGCGTGGCGCGCGAAGTCGGAACCGAAGGCAAGCTCGGCGGGCA
Organism: Planctomycetota bacterium; assembly: GCA_035626575.1. Taxonomy (GTDB): domain Bacteria; phylum Planctomycetota; family CAIWVZ01; genus DASPNK01. Next base: position 240 of record DASPNK010000636.1, read on the forward strand.
GGCGCAGGTGCCCGGCGTCGCCGGCACCTGGAAGGAGCTGACCGACACCGTCAACGTCATGGCGGCGAACCTGACCAATCAGGTCCGCGGCATCGTGAAGGTCGTGACCGCCGTCGCCGAAGGCAACCTGCGGCAGAAGCTGACGGTCGAGGCGAAGGGCGAGGTCGCCGCGCTGGCCGAGACGATCAACAACGTCACCGACACGCTGGCCACCTTCGCCGACCAGGTGACGAACGTCGCCCGCGAAGTCGGCGTCGAAGGACGCCTCGGCGGCCAGGCCTACGTGCCCGGCGCCTCGGGCACGTGGAAGGACCTCACCGGCAACGTGAACCTGCTCGCGGCGAACCTGACCACGCAGGTGCGCGCGATCGCCGACGTCGCCACCGCCGTCACCAAGGGCGACCTCACGCGTTCGATCACCGTCGAAGCGCGCGGCGAGGTCGCGGAGCTCAAGAACAACATCAACACGATGATCGACAACCTGCGGCGGACCACCGAGCGCAACCGCGAGCAGGACTGGCTGAAGACCAACGTCGCCAAGTTCACGCGCATGCTCCAGGGTCAGCGCGACCTGGTGACCGTCGGTCAGATGCTCCTCTCCGAGCTGGCGCCGCTGGTCAACGCGCAGCACGGCACCGTGTATCAGATGGTCCTCGTGACCGCCGACGGGTCGGACGAAGACGTCCCGACCGAGGCGGCCGACGAGCGGCGGAGCCACCTGAAGCTCCTTTCGAGCTACGCCTCCGGCGGACGCGGCCTCGAGCCCGAGTCCTTCCTTCTCCGCGAAGGACTCGTCGGGCAGTGCGCGTGGGAGAAGAAACCGATCCTCCTCGTCGACCTCCCCGCCGACTACATCCGCGTGCGGTCGAGCCTCGGCGAGACGACGCCGAGCAACGTCATCGTGCTCCCGGTGCTCTTCGAAGGCCAGACCAAGGCGGTCATCGAGCTGGCGTCGCTGCAGCCGTTCACCGCGACGCACCAGACCTTCCTCGATCAGCTCACGCAGAGCATCGGCGTCGTGCTCAACACCATCGAGGCCAACATGCGCACCGAGGGCCTGCTCAAGCAGTCCCAGGAGCTGACCGCGCAGCTCCAGGTGCGGCAGACCGAGCTTCAGGCCACCAACCGCGAGCTCGCCGAGAAGGCGCGCCAGCTCGCCGAGCAGAACGCCGAAGTCGAACGCAAGAACAAGGAGGTCGAGCAGGCCCGCCGCGCGCTCGAGGAGCAGGCGGCCGAGCTGGCGCTCACTTCGAAGTACAAGTCCGAGTTCCTCGCGAACATGTCGCACGAGCTGCGCACGCCGCTCAACTCGATCCTCATCCTCGGTCAGCAGCTGGTGACCAACGCCACCGGCAACCTGACCGACAAGCAGGTCGAGTGGGCGCGCAACGTGCACTCGGCGGGCACCGAGCTTCTCAACCTGATCAACGACATCCTCGACCTGTCGAAGATCGAGTCGGGCACGGTGACCGTCGAAGCCGAGGAGACCACGTTCTCCAGCCTCCGCGACACCATCGACCGCAACTTCCGCCACGTCGCCGAGTCGAAGAACCTCCCGTTCCACATGGAGTTCAGCCCCGACATGCCGGCGCGGCTGATGGTCGACCCGAAGCGCCTCCACCAGATCGTCAAGAACCTGCTGTCCAACGCCTTCAAGTTCACCCACCACGGCGAGGTGGAGATGAAGGTGTATCTCGCCGAAAGCGGCTGGAGCCCGAACCACCAGGTGCTGTCGAACGCCGCGCAGGTCGTCGCGTTCGCGGTGCGCGACACCGGCATCGGCATCGCGCCGGACAAGCAGAGGCTCGTGTTCGAGGCGTTCCAGCAGGCCGACGCGACGACCAGCCGCAAATATGGCGGCACCGGCCTCGGCCTCGCCATCAGCCGCGAGCTGGCCTCGCTGCTCGGCGGCGAGATCCGCCTGCAGAGCACGGTCGGGCAGGGGAGCACCTTCACGCTGTACCTGCCGCTGCGTTACACCGGCCCGGCCACGCCGGCGATCGCGCCCGCGCAGGCGCCGGAGCAGACGATCCCGGCGATGAAACTGCCGGTGATCCCGAAGGCGGTCGAGGAGATTCCGGACGACCGCGACGTGATCGCCGAAGGCGACGCGACGTTCCTCGTCGTCGAAGACGATCCGCACTATGCGCGCGTGCTGCTCGGCATCGCCCGCGACCAGGGCTTCAAGGGCCTGGTGGCGCAGCGCGGCGCCGACGCCCTCGCGCTGGCGCGGGAGTACCGGCCGACCGCGATCTCGCTCGACGTGTTCCTGCCCGACATGCTGGGCTGGACCGTGCTCAACAACCTCAAGCTCGACCCGACGACGCGCCACATCCCGGTGCAGATCATCTCGGCCGACGAAGAGGTGCGGCACGGACTTTCCCACGGCGCGTTCGGCTTCCTCGTGAAGCCCGCCACCACCGAGACGCTCGAGCTGGCGTTCCGCGAAATCAAGGAGTTCGCCAAGCCCCACGTCCGCAACCTTCTGATCGTCGAGGACAACGAGGTCGAGCGGGCCGGCGTGATCGACCTCCTTTCCCACGAGGACGTCCGCATCGAAGGCGCGGCCACCGGCGCCGAAGCGCTGGAGGCGCTCTACGAGCGCCCCTTCGACTGCGTGGTGCTCGACCTGAAGCTCCCCGACATGACGGGCTTCGAGGTGCTGGAGCGCATCCAGTCCGATCCCGCGCTGCGCCGCATCCCGGTGATCGTCTTCACCGGCAAGGTCCTGTCGCCGGAGGAGGAGAAGCGGCTCAATCACCTCGCCAAGACCGTCGTCCTCAAGGACGTCCAGTCGCCGGAACGCCTGTTCGACGAGACCGCCCTGTTCCTCCACCGCGTGGTCACCGATCTGCCCGCGGAGAAGCAGGACATGCTGCGCCGCCTGCACACCTCCAACGAGGCGTTGCGGGGACGCAAGGTCCTCATCGTCGACGACGACGCCCGCAACATCTATGCGCTGGCGACGGTGCTCGAAGGCGAGCAGATGGAGGTCGTCAGCGCGACGAACGGCCGTCAGGCCATCCAGATGATCCAAAACACGCCGGACATCTCGATGGTGCTGATGGACATCATGATGCCCGAGATGGACGGCTACGAGACCATGCGCGAGATCCGCAAGGACTCTCGCTTCCGTTCGCTGCCCATCCTCGCCCTCACCGCGAAGGCGATGAAAGGCGACCGTGAGAAGTGCCTCGAAGCCGGCGCGTCCGACTACATCGCGAAGCCGGTGAACACGGACCAGCTACTCTCCCTCCTCCGCGTATGGCTGTACCGATGACGAAGCGGACGGTCGCCGAAGCCCCGCCCGCGGCGCCCGCCGAAGGATCCGCGCCGCGCGACGAGATCGACGCGACGGCGGCCCTGGCGCCGGTCCGTCTGCTGCTGGTCGACGACAAGCCCGAGAACCTGGTCGTCCTCGAGAGCATCCTCGACCAGCCCGAGTTCGTTCTGACCAAGGCGCAGTCCGCGCAGGACGCGCTGATGGCGCTCCTCAACGCCGAGTACGCGCTCCTCATCCTCGACGTGATGATGCCGGGGATGAGCGGCATCGAGCTGGCCCACGCGGTGAAGGCGCGCAAGAAGACCCGCGACGTCGCGATCATCTTCCTCACCGCCCAGCTCGGCGAAGACCAGCACGTGCTGAGCGGCTACGAGGCGGGGGCGGTCGACTACGTCACCAAGCCGATCAATCCGCAGATCCTCCGCTCGAAAGTCTCGGTGTTCGTCGAGCTGTACCGGAAGAACGTCGCCCTCCGGAACACGGTGGAGGCGCTCAACCGGGAGATCGTCGAGCGCAAGCGTCTCGAGGAGCGGCTTCGCAGCGCCAACGACGAGCTGGAGGAGGCGGTCCGGCGCCGCACCTCCGAGCTGCAGGAGGTCAACGTCTCCCTCAAGGCGGAGATGGCGGAGCGCAAGCAGGCGGCCAAGGAGCTGGAGAAGCTCGCCACCTTCACGCGCTACAGCCCGAACCTCGTGCTGGAGCTGGCGCCCGACGGCGCGCTGACCTACTTCAACGACTCGGCGTCGGCGATGGCGTCCGCGCTCGGCTTCCGCCGGGTCGAGGAGATGCTCCCCGCCGACGCGGCGGCGATCGTCGCGCGTTGCCTCGAGACGGGGCAGCCGCGCCTCCGCCTCGACGCGGACTACGACGGCCGCACGCTGACCTGGTCGTTCATTCCGATCTCGGCGCTGCGCGCGGTGCACGTCTACGGCGTGGAGATCACCGAGCGCCTCGCGATGGAGGCGCAGCTCCGCCAGGCGCAGAAGATGGAGTCGGTGGGGCAGCTCGCGGCCGGGGTGGCGCACGACTTCAACAACATCCTCGCCGTGATCCAGGGTTACGCGTCGCTCCTGTCGTCCGACGGCGGCGTGCCCCCGTCGACGTCCCACGGCCTCAAGGAGATCACCGCCGCCGCCGACCGCGGCGCCAACCTCACGCGGCAGCTGTTGACCTTCAGCCGGCGCCAGGTGATCCAGCCGCGCCATCTCGATCTGAACGACGTCATCGGTCACATGGCGCGCATGCTGGAGCGCGTCCTCGGCGACGACGTCGCGCTCGAGTTCTCGTTCCGCGTCAACGTGCCGCCGGTCTACGCCGACCTCGGCATGATGGAGCAGATCCTCCTCAACCTCGCGGTGAACTCGCGCGACGCGATGCCGCGAGGCGGCGTCATCCGCATCGCCACCGGCGTCGAAGAGGTGACGCACGCCGACGCCGAGACGGACGGCCGCAAGCGCCCCGGCGCGTACGTGTTCGTCCAGGTCGCCGACACCGGTTGCGGCATTCCGGCCGAGCATCTCAGCCGCATCTTCGAGCCCTTCTTCACCACCAAAGACGTCGGAAAGGGCACCGGGCTCGGCCTCGCGACCGTCTACGGCATCGTCCAGCAGCACCAAGGCTGGATCGACGTCGAAAGCCAGCCGGGCGCGGGCGCCGTCTTCAAGATCCATCTTCCGGCGTCGGAGTCCGGCGCCGTGGGCCCGGCGGCCTCGCCTCCGCAGCCCGAGGTCCGCGGCGGGACCGAATCGATCCTCGTCGTCGAAGACGAGCCCGCGCTCCGACAGCTGGTGAAGCGCATCCTCGAGGGCTCCGGCTACCGCGTCGAGCTGGCCGAGTCCGGCGTCGCGGCGCTCGACGCCTGGGATCGCGCCGAGGGGCGTTTCGACCTCCTGATGACCGACATGGTCATGCCCGGCGGCGTCGGCGGTCGCGAGCTGGCGGAGCAGCTCGTCGCGCGCCGGCCGGAGCTGAAGGTCATCTATTGCAGCGGCTACAGCGTCGAGGTCGCCGGCGAGCACCTCGCGGTCCGCGAAGACTTCAACTACCTGCAGAAGCCCTACCAGCCGCGCAAGCTGCTGAAGGTCGTGCGGGAGTGCCTCGACCGGTAGGAGAGCTTCCGCGATCCCCCGCGGCGTGCCGAGGCGCGCCGACGGCGCCGCCCGCCGCACTCCGAGACCGAAGCGCACGCGCGAGCGCCGCGGACCCGGCACGCCGCGCCGCGTGCGGATTCTTTTTCCGCCGCGCGGCGACGCGCGACGCCGACGACCGACGTAGTGCTCGATCCGCCGGCGACGCCGCTCGGTTTGTTTCGATTGTCGGTTTCTTGCGATTGAACGGCGCGGCCGTCGGCGCGCCGCGCCGCGACTTGGCGGCGCCCCCGCGGCCGACGCAAACCGCAGTCGTCGAAGAAAGGGAAAGCGCGTCCGCTTCGAACGACGACGTCGCCGCGCAGGCGCGGATCGGACGCGGTCGTTCCGCGGCCCGCTTCGTCGCGTCGCGCCACTGGTCGCGCGCGCGTGCGCCACTATGATCGTGCCTCACGCGCGCTCGACGCCGCGAGCTCGTCCCCC
>DASPNK010000637.1:0-6073 GCA_035626575.1 Planctomycetota bacterium
GGCGCGGCCGGGCACGCCTTTCCTCATCGCCACCGCGTTCGGCACGCTGCAGACCGCCGTCGAAGCGATGCGCGCCGGCGTCTACGACATCGTCGTCAAACCGGTCGACGTCGGCGAGCTCGCGCTGAAGCTCCGCAAGGCGCTGCACCTCCGCTCGCTGGAGACGGAGAACGTCCGGCTGAAAGCCGCGGTCGACGCGCTGCGCGGCCGGGTCGAGATCGTCGGATCGTCGCGCCGCATCCGCGACCTGCTCGCCGCGGTGGAGCAGGTGGCGCCCAGCCGCGCGACGGTCCTCATCCGCGGCGAATCGGGCACCGGCAAGGAGCTGATCGCCAAGGCGGTTCACGTCGCGAGCCCGCGCCACGACGGGCCGTTCGTGAAGGTGAATTGCGCCGCGATCCCCGACAACCTGCTCGAGGACGAGCTGTTCGGTCACGTGAAGGGCGCCTTCACCGGCGCGGTCGCCGACCGCCGCGGGAAGTTCGAGTCGGCGAACAAGGGCACCATTTTCCTCGACGAGATCGGGGAGATGCCGCTGCATCTGCAACCGAAGCTCCTCCGCGTGCTGCAGGAGCGGGAGATCGAGCCGCTCGGCGCCGACGAAACGCGCCTGGTCGACGTGCGCGTCCTGGCGGCGACCAACCGCGACCTGAAGGCGATGGTCGCCGAGGGGCGCTTCCGCGAGGACCTCTACTATCGGCTCAACGTCGTGCCGATCGACCTGCCCCCGCTCCGCGAACGCCCCGAAGACGTCCCGCTGCTCGCGCAGCACTTCCTCGAGAAGTCGCGGGAGGCCAACGGGCGGAAGGTCGCGGGCTTCACCCGCGCGGCGCTGGAGAAGCTCGCGGCTCAGCCGTGGCCCGGCAACGTCCGCGAGCTGGAGAACTGCGTGGAGCGCGCGGTCGTGCTCTCCGGAGGGCCCGAGATCGACGCGGCCGACCTTCGGCTCGGCGCGACCGAGCGCGCGGGCGCGGCCTCGGCCGCCGTCGACGCGCTGTTCGCCGGCGGGCTTTCCCTCGACCAGCTCGAGCGGGAGATCCTCGTCGAAGCGCTGCGGCGGAGCGAAGGCAACCTCTCCAAGACGGCGCGCCGACTCGGTCTCACGCGCCGCGCGCTGCAGTATCGGGTGGAGAAGATCCGCGCGGACGACGAAGAGCCGCCGGCGGGCGGCGACGACGACGAGGACGCGCCGTGATCCGCGTCGTCGTCAACGGTCGCGAGCGGGTCGCCGAGGACGGCGCCACGGTGCGCGCGCTGCTGGAGGCGCTCGGAGTCCGGGAGGGCGCGCCTGCGGCGGTCGAAGTCAACCGCAAGGTCGTGCCGCGCGCGGCGTTTCCGGAGCATCGGCTCGCCGAGGGCGACCAGGTCGAAGTGGTGACCCTCGTCGGCGGGGGATAAGACGTCGCCATGCCCGCCGTCGCCGATCGGCCGCTGGTCATCGCCGGAAGGACCTTCCGCTCGCGCCTCTTCCTCGGCACGGGGAAGTACCGCTCGTTCGAAGAGATGCGCGCCTGCCACGAAGCGTCGGGGACGGAGATGGTCACCGTCGCCGTGCGGCGCGTCGACTTCGCGCGCGCGTCGGGGCCGAACGTCCTCGACTTCGTCGACGCGTCGAAGATCGCGCTCCTCCCCAACACGGCGGGGTGCTTCACCGCCGACGACGCGATCCGCACGGCGCGCCTCGGTCGCGAAGCGCTCGGGACGCATTGGGTGAAGCTCGAGGTGCTGGGCGATCCCGACCTGCTCCTCCCCGAGCCGCTGGGCACCGTCGAAGCGACGCGTGCGCTGACACGGGAGGGGTTCGCCTGCCTCGTCTACTGCTCCGACGATCCGCTGCTGGCGCGGCGTCTCGCCGACGAAGGCGCCGCGGCGGTGATGCCCGCGGGGTCGCCCATCGGATCGGGCCGCGGAGTGCTCAACCCGCTCAACGTGCGGTTCATCAGGGAGCGCGTCGCCGTTCCGACCGTCGTCGACGCCGGCGTCGGGACGGCGTCGGACGTCGCGCTGGCGATGGAACTCGGCGTCGACGCCGTCCTGCTCAACACGGCGGTGGCCGGCGCCGACGAGCCGGTCCGGATGGCGCGCGCGATGAAGCTCGCCTGCGAGGCCGGGCGCGAGGCGTTCCTCGCGGGCCGCATTCCGCGGCGCGACCACGGCGCGCCGTCGTCGCCGGTCGAAGGCGGCCTGGGGACCGCCGCGGCGAAAGCGGGCGCGCCGTGAGCTTCGCGATCTGGATCGGTCTCGGATGGCTCGGTCTCTGGGCGGCGTTCCTGCCCGCGCTCGTGCCGCGGCGCGCCCGTCCGCCGGCGCGGCCAGGCGACGCCGGCCGGCTGCTGGCGGGCGCCGCAGGCGGCGGTGCGTTGTGGGCCGTCCTCTCCGCGACCACGCACGCGCTCGAAGGCGCGGCCCGGTCGGCGGCGGTCCTCGGCGCTTCGATCGCGGGCGCCGTGTTCCTCGCCGTCTTCCTGCGCCGGGGGGACGCGCCGGCGCGTCCGCTCCGCGCCGCGGGGGCCGACGTCGCGCGCGGCGCCGTCGCATATCTCGCATTCCTGCCGCTCGTCGTCGCGCTCGACGCCGCCTGGCGCCCTTCGGGGGAGCGCGCCGTTTCGGAAGCGGTCCTCGGCCTCGCCGGGGGGCCGGCCTCGCTGTCCTTCTGGTTCGTGTCGGCGGCGCTGGTGGTCGCCGTCCCGTGTTTTGAAGAATTGTTCGGTCGCGGCGCGCTTCAACCGGGTCTCGAGGCGGCGTTGCGGCCGTCGCTCGCGCCGCGCCTCGCCGCGGCGGTCGCCGTCGTCACGTCGTCGCTCGCGTTCACCGCGCTCCACGAGCCGTCGGCGTGGGCGACGGTCTTCGTCCTGTCGCTGCTGCTCGGCGCCGCGGCCGCGCGGAGCGCGAGCGTCGCGCCCGCGATCGGTTTCCACGCGGCGCACAACGCCTCGGTGATCGCGTACGAACTGTGGCTCCGCGAGCCGTTGGAACGCCTCGGGCTGATGTGAGGGCGCCCGCGTGAGAGTTCCGCACCTCGTCGAAAAGGACGGCGCCTGGATCGCCGACGACTGCACGGTCTGGGGCGACGTGACCCTCGGCCGCGAGGCGTCGCTCTGGTACGGCGTCGTCGTGCGCGCCGACGTCGCGAAGATCTCGATCGGCCCGCGCACCAACGTGCAGGACCTGACCTGCATCCACCCGCAGCACGATCAGGACGTCCGCGTGGGCGCCGATTGCGTGATCGGCCACGCCGCCCTCGTGCACGGCTCGGAAGTCGGCGACAGCTGCCTGATTGGCATGGGCGCGATCCTCATGCCGGGCTCGCGGATCGGCGCCGGGTCGATCGTCGCCGCCGGCGCCCTCGTGCCGATCGGGATGGTCGTGCCGCCGGGGTCCCTTGCGGTGGGATCGCCGGCGAAGGTCGTGCGCGCGGTGCGGCCCGCCGAGACCGCCGAGATCGCCGCGGGCGTCGCGCGCTATCTCGAGCTCGCCCGACGCCACTGCCGGACCGTCTGACCGGCGCCGGCGTCGCCCGCGGAGGCTCAGGCCCGGATCGGGGAGTCGGCGACGGTGTTCGCCGAGGCTCTCGAGGAGCTGATCCGCGAACTCGGCCGGACCGGGGGCCTGGGAACTTCCGGCGGCGACTTCGGCCGCCGCGCGTTCAACTCCCGCATTCCGGCGGGCTCCGTCCGCGATAGCGTCGGCCGTCGTCGCGGCGCGTCTCCTCTTTCCCGGAGAGAACATGAAAGCGAAGCGCATCGTCGGGGCCGTCGTGTTCGTCGTCGGCGTCGGGCCGCTCGTCGCCGCGGGCGCCGCCGCCGTTTCGACGAACCGGTTCCTTTCCCGCGCGTCCGCCGCCACGGGCGAAATCGTCGGGGAGGAGGCGGATCGTGGTCGCAAGGGAGGCGTGACCTATCGCCCGATCGTCTCCTTCCAGGACGCTTCCGGCGCGACGCACGTCGTCGCGACCGACGCCGGAACCTCCGAGCGCGTCGTCGTCGGCGAGACCGTGCCCATCCTCTACGATCCGGCGTCGCCCGACGACGCCCGCATCGACGCCTTCCTGCACCTCTGGTTCCTGCCTACGGCGCTCGGCGCGATCGGGGGCGGATTCATGATCCTCGGGATCCTCTTCGCGGTTTTCGCGCGCCCGCGCGACGCGTCGTCCGCTTCGGCCGTCGCCCCGGATCCGCGACAGGGGTCGCGCGACGGGTGGTCGGCCTGACTCGGGGGTCGCCCCGCCCCGAAGTCGGCCTCCGTCGCGCACCGTCGACGCGACCGCGACCGCATCCGGGCCGCGCGACGGCGCACTCAGGCGTCGGGTTGCCGGATCTTTCGAACGTACTTCATGCGGAGCTCGTAAAGCGCGCCTTCGAGAAAGCGGCGTTCCGAATCCTCCAGGCGTCCTTCGGTCTTCACGCGGAGGACGTCGAGCAGGTCGATGGCGAACTTCGCCCGTTCCGCCGAGAACTCGGTCGCCTTCGTGACGGGGTTCGGGGCCTCGCCGAGCGCCATCAACGCCTGCGTCGCGAGGTTCGTCACGAGGAATGCGAAGGTCGGCGCCGGGAGCGCGGCGCCCCGTGCGGGCGACGCGGGGTCGGCGTCGCGGCCGGCCTCGCTCACTTGACCTCCCGGACCTGGCTGCCGGAGGGCGCCGGCGACGCGCTCACGCTTTTCTGGGCCAGGGCGGCGCGCACGAAGCCGCGGAAGAGCGGATGCGGACGGGTCGGCTTGCTCTTGAACTCGGGGTGGAACTGGACCGCGAGGAACCACGGGTGGTCGGGGTACTCGACGATCTCGGCCAGGTTCTTCTCGCGATGGTTGCCCGAGATGACCAGCCCCTTCGACTCGAGCGCGGCGCGATAACGGTTGTTGAGCTCCCAACGATGGCGGTGCCGCTCGGAGATCTCGTCGCGGCCGTACAGCCGGTGCGCGAGCGAGTTCGGCAGCAGCTCGCAGGAGTAGGCGCCGAGACGCATCGTTCCGCCGAGCGTGTCGACGCGGTGCTGCTCCTCCATCAGGTCGATCACCGGCTCCGGCCCGTCGGGGCGGAATTCGGTGGAGTTGGCTTCGGCGAGGCCGCAGACGTTCCTCGCGAATTCGATCGTCGCCACCTGAAGGCCGAGGCAGAGGCCGAAGAAGGGGATCTTGCGCTCCCGCGCGTAACGGATGGCGCGGATCATCCCTTCGACGCCGCGCGCGCCGAAGCCGCCGGGGACGAGGAGTCCGTGCGCGCCCTTCAGGTGCGTCTCCGGCCCGTCGCGCTCCACGGCTTCGGCGTCGATCTTGCGGAGCTTCACCCGGACGCCGTTGGCGATGCCCGCGTGCGCGAGGGACTCGTACACCGATTTGTAGGAGTCGTGGAGCGTGATGTACTTCCCGACGACCGCGATCTCGACGGTCTCGCTCGCGCCCTTGACCGCCTCGATCATGTCGAGCCAGTCCCGGAGGTCGCATTCGCGCGCGGGCAGCTGCAGGCGGCGGACGATCTGCTCGTCGAGGTTCTGCTGCTGCAGGACGACCGGCACTTCGTAGATCGTGTGCGCGACGTCGCGCTCGATGATCACCGACTCGACCGGCATGTTGCAGTAGAGGCCGAGCTTGCGGCGCACGTCGAGGTCGACCTCGACCTCCGTGCGGCAGATGAGCACGTCGGGCTGGATGCCGATCTGGCGGAGCTGGGCGACCGAATGCTGCGACGGCTTCGTCTTGATCTCGCCGGAGGCGCGCAGGTAGGGGAGCAGCGTGAGATGGATGAACATCACCCGATCGCGCCCCTGCTCGAGGCCGAACTGGCGGATGGCTTCGAGGAACGGCAGCGATTCGATGTCGCCCACCGTCCCTCCGATCTCGGTGATGACGACGTCCACGTCGGCGGTCGCCATCTTCAGGATGCAGGCTTTGATCTCGTTGGTGATGTGCGGGATCACCTGCACGGTGCCGCCGGCGTATTCGCCGCGCCGCTCCTTCTCGATCACCGAGAGGTAGATGCGCCCGGTGGTGAAGTTGGAGTTTCGGGAGAGCGCCGCGTCGGTGAAGCGTTCGTAGTGGCCGAGGTCGAGATCGGTCTCCGCGCCGTCGTCGGTGA
>DASPNK010000638.1:0-8396 GCA_035626575.1 Planctomycetota bacterium
AGCACGGCGAAGGCGACCTCTCCCGCCGCCACGGCGCGACGTTCCTCGAGCTCCTTCGGCGACTCGCGGGGCTTTCGCAGGCCGACGTCGAAGCGCGCGCGTTCTGGCCGGAGGTGCGCGCGTTCAACGCCGTGCTCGCGAGCGCGTGCGTGCTCGACGATTGGGAGATCGGCGCGGGTTGCCTCGGCATGATCGAGCACATGTTCGCGGTGATCTCGGCGCGCATCGGGCGGGCGCTCGTGACGCGCGGATTCCTGCCCGAGGAACGCGTCGTGCACTATTCGCTCCACGAGGAGCTCGACGTCCGCCACAGCGACGACTTCTTCGCCGCGCTCCGGGCGACTTACGAATCCGACGCGCGCGGTCGGGGGCTGGTCGATCAGGGGCTCCGGCTCGGGGCGTACGTGTTCGATCGGCTCTACCGCGACCTCTACGCCGCGCGCGCTCGGCGACGCCTCGCGGAGGTCCCGAGGCTCCAGGAACGGATCTACGCCGAGTGACCGTCGGCGCGGTCGTCCGCGAAGCGCCCTGCGCCGCCGCGTCGGTCGACGAGCTTGCGGCGTTCGAAAGGCGGTTCTCGTACCCGCTCGGCGCGCGGCGGTTCCGGATCGACCACGGTTCGGACTACTTCGCGTTCTTCCGCGACCTCGGCGCGCCGCGCGCGTGGGTCGCCGAGCTCGCCGGGCGCCTCGTCGGCGTGCTCGTCGCCGTGCGTCGGCCCCCTCCGTTCGACGCCTGGTACCTGTGCGACCTCAAAGTCGACCCGGAGACGCCCGGCCTCGGAATCGGCCGACGCCTGTTGCGCGCGTTCGACGCCGCGGTGGGGCCCAAGGCGGCGGCGTTCGGAGTCTCGATGAACGACGCCGACGGCGGGAACCGTCTCCGCGACCTCGCGCTGCGCCGCCCCGGCTTCCGATCGATTGCGACGCTCGTCGTGGCGTCCATGGACTTCGCCTCCTGGCGCCGCGCCGCCGCCGCTGTGCGGGAGGCGTTCGGCGCGACGGACTTCTACGACCCCGCGGGGAAGAAGGACCTCGTCTTCGACGACGGAGGGCGCGTCCCCGTCCTCCATTTCCAGCACGGGCCCTTCGCGCGCGGCGCCCCGTCGCGCGTCGAGGCTCGCCCGGACGCGCGCCACTTTCTGTGCACGCTCGCCGACGATCCGCTCGTCGGCCGGCTCGGCGACGCCGGCGCCTCGCTCGCGACGGCGACCGTCCTCGAACGGGGCGCGGCGACCCGGGACTACCGGCTGCTGCTGACGTCGGACATCTGACGGGCGGACGTCTCGCGCGGCGCGTCGCCGAGAGGACGCCGCCGCGTTGAGCGCCGCGTTCACATCAGGTTGAAGCTCCAGACCCGGTCGGCGGCGAAGTAGCCGCCGAGGCCGGGCGTCAGCGCGGGGAAAACCAGCATGTTGCAGAGGTCTGCGGATTCGGTGGTCGCCGGCAGGCCGACGGCGATCGTCTGCGGGTGACCGCCCGCCGTGCCCACGCCGGTCACCGCGTGGATCGGGCCGAAAGGCGCCGACGTGCCGGGGCAGAGATCGGTCATCACGGCGACGCCCATGTAATGGCCGACGTGTTTCGTCCCCGGGTAGAGCTGCGCGCCGGGGACGGCCGTCCACGAGCCGAACATGTGGACGCGGAGACCCGTCGGCAGGAAACCGGGCAGCGGAAGCAGCGTCATCGCGGTCGCGGCGCCGCAGCCCGCGATCGTCGCCGTCAGCGTCTGGTGGTGGTACGTGGCCGGGCCGGCGGGTCCCGCGCAGGCGCAATCGCAGTACGAGGTCGTCAATGCGCCGCCGACGATCGGGTTCTCCGCAAGGCAGGCATAGGAGACGCCGGGTACGAGGAGCGACGACCGCTGCGCGTCGCCGAGGATGGGGCCTTCCGGGGACGGACCGGGTCCGAAGGCGAAGTTGTCCGGCGCGACGAAGTGGTAAGTGCGCGACGGGACGCCCGGCGGGATCGCGAGCGGGTAGGCGGAGAAGGCGGCGTGCGCTTCGAAGGGGCAGAGGTGCGTGAGCGCCATCGCGGCCTCCCAGACGCCGCTCAGGCAGTGGCGGGAGTAGTCGACGTGCCCCTGGAAGTGCGTCGGCAGCGTGAACGGCGGCAACGCGTTGAACGGGTACTTGGAATAAGGCGGCGGGAAGACCGGCGCCGCGGGCGCGTAGGCGACTTCGCCGTTGACGAGGAAGCGCCACACCTGCACGGCACCGAGGGGAGTCGTCTCCATCCACGTGCGCGCGTACTTCCCGAAGAACAGCGAGGTCGGGATGCTCGGATCGAACGGCGAGGCGCCGAGGATCGCGAGGTCGAACAGCCAGTAATCGCAGAGCACGGGGATCGGCGTGATCGAGACCGTGGTCGGCCACGAGGCGTCGACGCCGCATTCGAGCAGCGACGCGCCGAGACCGGGAAGCGTCATCGCAGGGAAGACGGGCAGCGCGCCGGCGACCGGCGCGCAACAAGGACCGGTGAACCCGTCGTCGGGCGTGCAGAACTGGGCGTCGCCGACCGTGGCGGCCAGAGCGAGCGCGAGCGCGAGACGGCGCGAGAGGGGAGCGAGGACCATGATGAGACTCCGTCGGGGGACGCCTACGGAGCGGAATCAGGTCGTCGGATGTGACCGCGGGGCGCCGCGACGCGTGAGAGCAGACGGGGTCGCGCCCTTCAAACCGCGACGGAATCGCGCTTTGCGCCGATCGAAAAGCGGAAAAAGCGCCGCGATCGGACCCTATGATCCGCCGCGTGGAACCTGCGGCTCCGCGCTCCGCGGCGAGGTGCGCGACGCTGACGTCGGATCTGGTCGCGCGCATCCGCGCGGGCGACCGTTCGGCGTGGGACGCCCTCTATGGGCGCTATCGCGATCGGCTGCTGTTCGCGGTGCGGTCTCGGCTCGGCCCCGCGCTCCGTCGCAAGCTCGAAAGCGAGGACATCCTCCAGAGCGTGCTGTTGGAGGCGCTCGGCGAGCTCCCCGCGTTCGCGCCGGCCGGCGACGACGGCCTGAGGCATTTCCTGCACGTGCTCATCACGCGGAAGATCCGCGACCGCGCGGACACGTTCGGCGCGGCCAAGCGCGCCGGCGACGTGCCGCTCGACGCCGTCGCCGCCGAATCCGCGCTCGCGCCGACGCCGCCGACCTACGCCGACGGACCGCGTTTCGAGGCGCTCGAACGCGCGTTGGTGCGGCTGCCCGACGACCTGCGTGAGATCCTGCTGCTGCGGAAGATCGACGGCCTGCCGAGCGCCGAGGTCGCCCGGCGTCTCGGCCTTTCGGACGCCGCGGTGCGGAAGGCGACGTCGCGCGGGATGGCGCGCCTCACGCGGCTCGCGTTGGAGGAGGAACGGCGGGCCGGGTCATGACGGACATGAGCGACGAGCGGCTGGAGGAGCTGCTGGCGGAGTACGCCGAGCGGCTCGAGTCGGCGGCGGGGCCGCCGCAGGCGCCCGAGGCGTTCGCGCTCGAGCGCGGCGTCCGAAGCCCTTCGGCGCTGGAGGCGTTGCGTCGCCTCGCCGAAACCGACGCGCTCTTCTCCGACGCGGTCGACGCGCCGCGGCGGGTCGGCCCCTATCGCGTGCTCGACGTTCTCGGGCGCGGCGGCGTCGGCGTCGTCTATCGCGCGGTGCGCGACGACGCTCCCGACGATGCGGTCGCGTTGAAGCTCCTCGCGCTGCCCGGGCGCGCGAACCCGCGCGCCGTCGAACGCTTCCGGCGCGAGATCCGCGCGCTGGCCCGCGTCGCGCATCCCGGAGTCGTCCGCATCCGGGAGGCGGGCGAGACCGAAGACGGCGCCTACGTCGCGATGGATCTCGTGCCGGGGACGCCGCTCTCCGAGCTGCGCGGGCAGGACGCGCGTCGCGCCGCGGAGCTCGTGGCGGCGCTGGCGCGCGCCGTGGCCGCCGTGCATGCCGCGGGCGTCGTGCATCGCGACCTCAAGCCGTCGAACGTCGTCGTCCGGGCGGACGGCGCGCCGGTGCTGCTCGATTTCGGGCTCGCGGCCGCGGAGGACGCGACGACGTTGACCGCGACCGGCGACGTCGTCGGCACGCCGGCGTACATGGCGCCCGAGCAGGCCGCGGGGCGTGAGGCCGACGGGCGCTCGGACGTCTACGCGCTGGGCGCGATCCTGCACGACGCGCTGACCGGCGCCCCGCCTCACGGACGGCTCGAGCCCGCGGCGTTGATCGCGATGCTGCGGACGCATCCCGCGCCGCCCCTCAGGGAGTCGAACGCCGACGTCGATCCGACCCTCGCCGCGATCGCCGATCGCGCGCTCTCCTTCGATCCCGCGGCCCGCTACCCGACCGCGGAGGCCCTTGCGGACGATCTCGAGGCCTGGCTCGCGGGGAGGCCGACGGACGCGCGACCGCCGTCGACCGTCGAACGCGCGCGCCGCGCGCTCCGACGCCGGCGCCGCGGCGTCGCGGTGCTGCTCGTGGTCGTCCTGGCGGGCGTGGCCGGGGCGGTCGCGTCGCGGGCCCTGAGGCGCGATGCGGACGCGGGGCGCGAAATCCCGAGCGCGGCGGCCCTCGCCGCGGCGTTCGAGGAGGCGTGCGCGGCATACCTCGACGACGACGGCCCCAAGGCCGCCGCCGCGGCGCGGCGCCTGCTCGCCGCCCGCGCGGACGACGTCGGCGCGGCGGTGCTCTTGGCGGCGGCGCAGGGGACGCCGGCGGAGACGGCCGCGGCTCCGGAGTGGCACGCGTTCCTCGAGGGCGAACGGCGCCGCATCGCCGGGGACCATCACGGCGCCTTCCAATTCGTCGACCGCGCCGCGCGCCTCGCACCCGACGTCGGCCTCTTCCAGCATCGGCTCGGCCTCGTCGCGGCGTCGACGGACCGTCCGGACCTCGCGGTGCGCGCCTTCGACCGCGCCGCGCGCGCCCTCCCGAACTCGTCGCGCGCCGCGAGGGATCTCGCCGCCGCGCTGGAGAAGAGGAAGGAATTCGCCGAAGCGGCCCGCAACTACGCGGCGGCGGTCGAGCGCAAGCCCGACGACGGCGACCTCTGGTATCGCCTCGCCCGGGCGCAGTTCATGGCGGGCGATCTCGACGCCGCGCGCCGCTCCGCGGCGACCGCGCTGGAGCGCCTCGGCGAGGACGGCTTGCGCGCCTACGTGTTGTTCGGCGTCGTCCTCGGCGCCAACGGGCGCTTCGCCGAAGCCCACGCAGCGTACGACGCCGCGCTGCTCCGTCGTCCCGATTACGCCTCGGCGCATTACAACAAGGGCGTCGCGTACGACTCGGAGCACCGAGTCGCGGAAGCCGAAGCCTCCTACCTCGCGGCGATCGCCGCCGCGCCGGACGACGCACGTTCGATGATCGTCCTCGCGAACCTCTATTCGGGCGCGAGCTCGGACGTCTGCGAAGGCTGCCGCGCGGCCTACGCCCTCCACCCGCAATGCCGCGACGACGCGAAAGCGAGGGACTTCGCGCTCCGCGCGCTGGCGCGCTCCCGCGGCGCCGACGCCGCGATCACGGACCTCGTCGCCACCATCGCGCGCCGCGCCGGCGCGATTCCCGAGACCCTGGCCGCGATCGACTCCCTCCGAACCGCCCGCTCGTCCGAAAGCGCCCCGACCTCCCGCGCCGCCGACCGCCGCACCGCCGCCCTCGCAAACCTCGACCGCGCCGCCGCGGCCCTTCGGGCGCCCGCCGCGCCGCGGTAGGGGCGTGCGTCGAGGACGATCGCCCCCGCTGCGACACTTGCTGCGTAGGGAACCCGGGTCGTGGGGGTTGCGGCCGGCGCGAAGTCGCTCCAGCCGACGCGACACAGCGCGAGGAAGCTGTGACGACAACGGCCGCCTTGAGCTACATCGCCGCCCGCTGTTCACCGTCCCGACCCGTAGAAAATCGCCGCCGCAATCCCAAGCGCGACCGCGCCGATCAGGAGATAGGCGCACGTCCGACGCAGTGAGCGCACGCCGCGCGCCAACGCCGCGGTTTCGTTCGAAAGCCTGGCGACGGCGCGAGCTATGCCCTCGTCAAAGCGAGCGCCGCTCAGGAAACGCGCCACGTTCGGATCCTGACCGAATGAAACTCGCACCGCTTCGCGGTTCGGTCCGCGTCGAGGAGGCCAAACCCGCGCAGGCGCGCAGGCGGTCGCCGGCGCTATGTCGAGCACGTCGCGAAGGACCTCGACCAGCGCAATGAACAGGGGGCTCGTCGACTCAAGGTCGTACCGGCGCGTCTTCCCGCACGCGTCTTGGTACAGCCGTAAGAACCCCCGCGGCCAGTCGCTCGCGTTGTCCCGTGAGTAGGACAACCCGACGAGTTCGTCCCACCGGACCCGCACGGCGCCATGGTTCGGCGCCGCCGAAAAGCCGAACCCGTCCCGGTCGATCAAGACGCCGAAGTCCTCGAGCGACGCTCCGTTCGTCGACGTCATGACGGACAGGCGAAGGCACCCTGCACCTCGCGCGTGCGGCACGACGTACGGCAGTCACGCCAATCGAGTGTCAACCCACGACCTCTTGAACCCCATCGCTGTGGCGCAAAACGGGCATTACTCGTGGAATGCACGCATGTTGCGACGGTTTGCAGAGATGCGAAGTGCGCGAACAAGTCCCGTAACATCCCGCATCGTTCCGTTTTATCCCAAGATCGGTGTTCTATGCGTGTTCACGCCAGGGGGGCCCGCGCCGCGCCGAGCAGGCGGTGTTCCGCCGCAATCGCGCGCACGACTTGCGCCGCCACAGGTCTCGGAGGTGGGTCGCAACAGAAAATTCTCCGTTCGGGCCTCCTAATAGGGGGTGCTTTATTGCGGACCCCTTCGGAGCCTTCCATGACGATCAAGTTGACCGCGTTCATCCGTCGCCTCCAGCAGCGCGACGGCCATCTCTACGTTCGCCTCGATCGCGCCCAGCTGCAGTCCGCGCAGCTCCTGCACGGAACGCGGGTGGTCATGGAGATCGGTGGTCGGGTCCTTCTTCGGGGTGTAATCCGTACGTCCGGCGCATCGCCTTGGGTCGGACCAAC
Organism: Planctomycetota bacterium; assembly: GCA_035626575.1. Lineage (GTDB taxonomy): Bacteria > Planctomycetota > CAIWVZ01 > DASPNK01. Next base: position 6,981 of record DASPNK010000638.1, read on the forward strand.
CGAGATCACTTCGAATGCTGTACACCATGCCGCCTTGAAAGGCGCCGGGTACGTCTACGGCGACAACGTGGAAGCAACGGTGCGTCGAGCCTGACGAACGGTGGTGCCTGTTCGGCAAGTCTCCACGGCGGCGGCTGGCGCAACCAGCCGCCGCACGCTGCTTGACAAGGACCTTCGGCGCACCGGACTGGTCGAGGCCTACCTCAGATGGCGCCGTCTGGTCTCGAAGCGATGCTGCGCCAACATGCCGACGCGACGCAACAGGGCAGAATCCGCCGCGCAATCCCGGGTCGTCTGTGCCCGTTTCAAACGAATTGCACGACTGCGGTCACTCCAGGGCAGAACCAAGCATGCGCATCATTGCCAGGCTCGGTCTGCCACGTACGCTTCATCATTTTGCTTGATCGCATGGTGGGTAGGTAATCAGCACGCAACACGCGCCTGCCTATGAACTGGCCGTGGTTCAAGTAAGTCCTTACGGCCACCTTCGCCGCGCGTAACGCGGCCGGCCGACGATTTGCCGCGGTCTGGGTCGTTCTCACCCACGGAATGACAAAGGCAACGGCCGCCCTGTAGTCGGAGCACTCCTCCGTATTATTCACAGCGTCAACGGCGTCTTGAAGGGCACGCCCGGCGCTCAAGTGGGCCTTATTTACATGCTTTTTTAGATCGTATCGTGCGCCGAGGCGTCGCTGCGCCGCGAGGTCCACAATGCGCCGCTGCGCCAACTTCGCTTCCACTGCGAAGGAGGATGGACCGACATCGACGAAGAAATCTGCCCGCCCTTTGTACCTCTTGACGGCGGATGGACGGTTCGAATTGCGTTTCTTCATGCAATGGTATTCCTCCATTGCGCACCCGCCTGCACGCCAGAAGGCTGCGTTCAAGAACCCGATTTGAGCCCTTTCTCCGCCCCACCAGCCATAGTCGCCTCCTGAGTCCGCAAGGCGATCGGCGTACTCGTCGTGTACGGCGGCCCATGCTTCGAACGCCCGCACCCAAGGAATCAGAATATGACTAAGGACATTCCCCCCGTTAGGCCAGCGACCGTACGTCCGAAGCCATAGCGAGGGTCGGTGTTCGACCAGCGCCATGCGCTTCGCCAACAATCTCATTGCCGTGCTTCTTGCATCCATCTACATATCACTATTGCGAACCGAATATGACGGTAGGGAGCCGCATTGATGCTGTGCTTGGGCATATCCTGAGATCAGTTTAATCGTTATATCCGTGTTGTGGTACGTCGCAACCCGCGGTTTATTGTGGCGGCGCCGGGGCGCCTCGCACAATTATAGGAATCGATAGGTGTACCGCGCACATTAAATTGCCACTGAGCTTTGGGGGACGACGACGCCCGGCTTCTGGTGATTCTGACCAGTCCGAACCGCTCCATGACGGCGAAGGCCGCCTTGCGGC
>DASPNK010000639.1:0-8533 GCA_035626575.1 Planctomycetota bacterium
GCCGATGGCCGGCGCGCTCAAGGCCGTGAAGGGCGGCGGGCGATGACGCGGCGCCGCTCGGACGGCTTCACGCTGATCGAGCTGGTCGTGGTCGTGACCATCCTGACGCTGGTCGCCGCCGCGGCCGTCCCGACCGTCGCCGCGCTCGACGCGGCGGCGCGCTACGAGGAGCTCGAGCGTCGCTTCGACGTCCACGAGACCGCGTTGCGGGCGTTCGCATTCGACATGGTGCGCGCGCCCGCGACGCTCGACGAGCTGGCGTCGTCGAGCGCCTCCGGATGGCTCGGTCCGTACCTCGACGCGCCGACGTCGGCGGCGCCGAGCGTCGACCCCTGGGGGACGGCGCTGGCGTACGCCGTTCTCGCCCCGAACCACGTGCGGTTGACCAGCGCGGGCGCCGACCGCACCTTCGGAGGCGGCGACGACGTCGTCCGCGAGGCGTCGCTGGCGCCGGAGCTGCGGTCCTACACCGACGCGGTGGTCGCGGCCGTCAATCGCGCCGTCGCGCTGCACAACGCGAAGCCCGACGGCTGGACGCCGCTGCCGTCGGACGTCGACGCGCTGACCGCGGCGCTCGTCGCCCGCGGTTTCCTCGACGGCGCGACGGATTGGACCGTCGACGCCTACGGCCGCAAGCTGTACGTCGGGCCCGCGCCCGCCCAGTTCGTCTACGCGCAGAACGAGACGGCGCCCGCGGTCGCCGGCGGCGGCCGCTTCAAGAAGAAGGGCGGACCCTGACCGTGCCGACGGTCTTCTCGCCGCGGAAGAAGGTCGTGTACGCCCTCGCCGGCGCCCGCGGCGCGGCGATCGTCGACGTGAGCCGGGAAAGCGGCGCGCTTCGCGCCCGCATCCTCGCCCGCCGCCGCGCGCCCGACGGCGACGTCGCGGCCGCGCTGGGCGCCGCCTTCGAGGCGGCCGACGTGCGCGGCGCGCGCACGGTCGTCGCCGCCGGCGAGCTGATCTCCCGCTGCCGCCTGATCGCGGCGCCGCCGGCCGAAGGCGCCGTGCTGCGCGCGCTCCTCCGCCGCGAGGTCGACGCGGGGGACGTCTTCCTCTCGACGCCGGCCGGGCCGGCGATTGAAGACGGCCGCCTCCTCGCGGGGCATTTCGTGGTGGCGGCGCCGGTCGCCGAGCTGACGCGCTTCGCGGAAGCGATCGAGACCCGCCGCGCGCGCGTCGAGGCGGTGTGCGCCTACGACCGCGCGCTGATGGTCTTCGCGGGGCGCCGCGCGGGCGCGGGCGCGAAGCTGTTCGCGTCGCTCGAACCGGGCTGGATCAACCTCGTCTACGTCGCCGGAGGACGGCCTTCGTTCCTGCGACGCATCGAAACGCCGCCCGACCTCCCCGCGGCCGAACGCCTCGCCGCGCTCGTCGGCGAAGCCCAGAAAACGCTCCTGGTGGTGCGCGGGCGGCTCAAGGCGCCGACGCCCGAAGGCGTCGTCGTCTGCGATCCGCTCGGCGTGCTGGCGGGCGTCGATCCCGGGTCCGAGGAGGTCCAGGGTCTTCCGCTCGAACCGTCGCCGTTCCCGCTGGTCGTGGAGGGCGCCGACGACGACGTCGCGCGGAGCGAAGCGGTGCGGGCCGCGATCCTCGACGCCGTGCGCCGCGACGACGCGCTCCGCGGTTGCGCCTTCGACGTCCCTACGCGGTTCGGTCGCGCCCGGGCGCGCCGGCGACGCGTCGCGGCGGCGGCGCTCGCTGCGGCGTGCTTCGCGGCGGGGTTCTCGCTGAGACGGCGCCTCGCCGACGAAGCGTCGGAACTCGTCGACCGGATCGAGGCGGCGCGGGCGGCGACGCTCGCCGACGCCGACGCGCCCGAGTCGGTCCGCGACGTCGCGGAGCGCTTCGGCCGCGCCCACGGAGAGGCGCTTCGCTTCGAGGCGCGCCGCGGCCGCGCGGCGGCGCTTCTCGCGGCGCTGGCGGCGGCCGCGCCTCCCGAAGCGTCCTTCGACGCGGTCGAGGCCGAGCTCCGCCGCGACGACGACGACCGCCCGTTCCGCGAGGTGCGGCTCGAAGGCGTCGTGCACCGCGACCTGGCCGGCAGCCGAGATCCGTTGCGACGCTTCTCGGAGGCGTTGCGCGCGATCGACGGCGCGCGGGACGCGGTCGAGCTGCCCGCGACGAACGCCGAAGGCGCCGCTGCGGCGCCGACGCCCTTTCGGTTCCGTCTGCGAGTCGGAGTCGACCGATGAACCGGCCGCTGCGCACGCTCGGCGTCGCCGCCTCTCTGCTCGCCTTCGCCGTCGTCCCGGCGGCGCTGGTCGCCTGGCCCGCGGCGGGAGCGCTGATGCGCGCACGGGCCGACGCCGCGACCCTCGCGCTCGACGCGCAGGACGCCGACGCCCGCGTCGAGGAAGCCGACGCCCGCGCCGCCGGCGATCGCGACCTCGCGCCCCGGTTGCTCGACGCGGCGCGGCGGCTTCGCGACGGCGCCCCTCGGGTCGACGCGCCCGGCGATCGTGCGCTCTACCTTGCGCGCGCCGCGGCCGCCGCGGGCGTCTCGCTCGTCGCCGCGCAGGAAGACGACGAGCTTCTCCCCGCTTCGGGCGGCTACGCCTTCCCGGAGGTCGCGGCGACGGTCGAAGGGTCCTACGCCGGACTGGCCGCGTTCGTCGCCGCTCTCGAAGACGGGCCGCGATGCGTCTCCGTCGAGAGCTTCAAGCTCCGGCGCTGCGACGCCGCGGACGGAAACCTCCGCCTCGAGGCGGGGTTGACGTTCGCGAAACGCGTCGAGGCGCCCGATCCCTTCGACGGGCTCCCGACCTTGAACGGAGGGCCGAGGTGACGCCGCGGGAGCGTTCGCGCCTCAAGGGGCTGCTCCTCGCGCTCGGCGCTTCCGTCGCGGTCGCGGGCGTCGTGCGCCCGATTCCGCGGCGCGCGTCCGACCTCGCGCACGCCGCGGACGCCGAGGCGCTCGACGGCGTGAACGACGACGGCGACGGCGAGGCGGAAGGCCCGGCGTCGCTCGACGCGGAGTCGTTGCTCGTCCGGGGCGGCGATTCTGTCCGGACGCCGTTCGCGCCTCCGGCGCGCGATCCGTTCGTCCCGTCGACGCCGCCCGAGGCGCCGCGCGCGATCGCCGGCGACGCGGACGGCGCCGCATCGCGCCCCGCGGCGGCCCCGCCGCCCGTCGACCCGGCGGAGCTCGAGCGCATCCGCGCGCTTCGACTCCTCGGCGCCGTGCAGGGCGCGGACCGCGCCGCCGCGGTCTTCGAAGGCGTCGGGCGGCTGCGCGTCGGCGATCCGATCCCGAATTCGTCGTTCGTCCTCCGCGAGGTGCGCGGCCGTCGCGTCGCGCTCGCCTCCGGCGCCGTCGTCGTCGAACTTTCGCTCCCCGACCCCCAAGGGGGGTCGGCGCGATCCGAGAAGTGACCATGCCTCGAACCTCCCGTCCGGCGACGTTCGTCCTCGTCGTCGCCGCCGCCTGCACGTCCGCCGCGCCCGAGACCGCCGAAGAACGGCTCCTCGAGCGGCGCCGCAACGACGCCTGGGTGGAGGCCGACGCGCGCACGCCGGAGGGGCGCCGCACGATCTCCGACGAGCTGGCCCGCGCCCGCGGAGGGTTCGCGGTCGCGACGGGCGGGGCCGAGTCGGCGCCGGCGCCGATCCCCCAGGAGGCGCCGCGCGCGGCGAGCCGCCCGATCGAACCGCCGCCGTCCTGGCCCGGCCCCAAGCTCGCGGTGGTGTTCCACGACGCGCCGCTGAAGGACGTCGTCGCCGCCGTCGCGGCGGAGATGGGCGTCAACGCCGTGGTGCCCGACGACCTCGACCGCCGCGTCACGGTGAGCTTCCCGTCGATCGACCCGCTGCACGGTCTCGACGTCCTGCTCAGGCAGCACGGGCGGCGCGTCCGGTTCGAGAACGGCGTGCTGACCGCCGAAGTCCCCGAGCGGCCGAAATTCACGAAGACGTTCGTCGTGCGCACGCACCGTCCGTTCGACGTCGAGAAGCTCGTCCGCCCGCTGCTCGGGGAAGGCGGGATCGTGGTGCACGACGAGTTGCGCAAGCAGTTCACGGTGACGGACGAGCAGGACGCGCTCGACCGGGTCGCCGCGTTCCTGCGCGTCGCCGACTCCCGCGCCCCGCAGGTGGTCATCGAGGCGCTGATCGTCGAAGTCCGGCGCGGCCGCGACTCGGCGCACGGTGCGAACGTCGAGTTCGGCGACGTCGGGATCGGCGATGCGACCGGCGTCGCCCGCTCGCTGCTCGCCGCGCCCGGGCTGTCGGGAGGACCGGCGCCGTTCACCTTCGGCGTGACGCGGGCCGACGACATGCTGCAGGTGCTGCTCAGCGCCCGCGCGGGCCGTTCGAAGTTCAACGTGCTTTCCAATCCGCTGGTGGCGGCGATCTCCGGGACCAAGGCCGAGATCAAGGTCGTGGAGCGCATCCCTTACGTGCAGTCCACGAACACCATCAACGTCGACGGCGGCAACGCCGCGACGAACTCGACGCAGCAGATCGAGTTCGAGGAGGTCGGCGTGACGCTCACGGTGACGCCCACCGTAGGCGCCGACCGCGTCGTGGAGATGGAGGTCACGCCGGACGTGCGCGAGCTGGTCGACTTCGTCCTCGGCACGCCGGTCATCGACACCCGCAAGGTCCAGTCGAACGTGCTGGTGCGGAACAACGAGACGCTGGTCATCGGCGGCCTGCTCCGCAGCGCCCGCCGGCGGCGCGAGGACAAGGTGCCGGTGCTCGGCGACGTGCCGCTTCTCGGCGACCTCTTCTTCAAGCGCGAGTTGGACGAGCAGGAGCGCGTCGAACTGCTCATCTTCGTGACGCCGCACGTGGTCGGCTTCGGCGACGACGCGGTCGAAGGGTATCGGCCGCAGGACGACCTGCTCGGGCCCGGCGGCCGCGCGCCGCGCGTCGACCGCGAGCTTCGCGCGCACCCCGGCACTCCGTCGGGCGCGCCGCGCTGACGCGAACCGGCCGCCGCGCACGCTCAAGGCGCGCCGTGCCGCGCGACGACAGGAACCTTGCAGGTCCGCCTCCGTCCCGGAGGCGGAGGACGGGGGGATCGCATGGGTTCGGAGATCGGCGCGCCTGCGCGGCGCCGCCGTTTCATGCGGGTCGAGGTCGCGGTCGTCGCCGCGGTCCTGGCGGGCCTCGCGGGAGTCACGGCGCCCGTTCTCGGCGACGAGCTGGACGGCGCGAAGGTCGCGCGCGCCGGCGACGATCTCGACGCGCTCGCCGACGCCTTCGCCGCCTACGTTGCGGCGACCGGACGCCGGCCGTCCGACGACGGCCGCGCGCTCGAGCGCGACGCGGTCGAGGCCGCGACAGGCTTCGCTTGCCTGTACGCCGACGTGCACGGGCACGCCGGCTGGGACGGTCCGTACCTTCGCACCGGTTGCAAGCCCGGCGCGCAATGGGTGATGACCGACGGCCGCGAGGGATTCCTCGATCCGTGGGGGCGCCCCTACCGCGCGGCGTGGTTCTTCGACGGCGCCGCGCCGGACGGCGTCGGGAGCGTCGCGCTCTTCTCCCAGGGCGCCGACGGCGAAACCGACACGTCGGCCGGCGACCTCGCCGCGGGCGCGGCGTCCGGCGACGACGTCGTGCGCAACGTCGCGGGTCCGCGGCGATCCCCTCGGTGACCGCCGCGCCGCGACGACGAGCCGCCCTCGCCGACGGCGACTCCCCGCCGCGCCTCGCTCTCGCGCTTCCCGTCCGCGACGCCGCCGCGCGCCTCCCGGACGCGCTCCTCGCGATCGCCGCGTGGTGCGCGCGGGCGCGCACGCCGCTGGAGGTGCTCGTCGTCGACGACGGCAGCGTCGACGGGACGGCGACCGTCGCCGAAGCCTTCCGGCGCCGGCTCCCGTGGCTGCGCGTCCTCCGACACGCGGAGCCGCGCGGCCCCGGCGCCGCGCTGCGCACGGCGTTTCAGGCGACGCGCGCGACGGTCGTCGTCTTCGGCGACGCCGACCTCGACGCGCCCGTCGAACAGCTGCCGCGGCTTCTCGCCGCGGTCGTCGAAGGCGCCGACGTCGCCGTCGCGACGCCCGGAGACGTCGCCGCGCCTCCCGCCGCCGGTCTCGCGCGCGCCGCGCGCGCACTTTCGGCGGGCGTCCGCCGACTCGTGCCCGCGGGCCTGCGGGCCGTCCCCCGCGGCTGGAAGGCGCTCCGGCTCCGAACCGCGAAACGCCTCTGCGCCGCCGCCGAGTCGGACGGCTACGACGTCGACGCGGACTGGCGCTTCCTCGCGAAGCGCCTCGGCGCGCGCGTGGTCGAGACCCCCGTGCCGAGGCGAACCGCGCCGGCGCGCGGCGCCCGACGGGCCCCCGCGCCGGTCGACGTCGACGACTGAACCGCGGCGCGGGGGGCGGAGCGCGTCGGTCGCGCGTCAGCCGCCCGGCCGCGACGCGGGCGCGGCGTCGTCGTCGCCCGGGGTCGGCACGAACTCCGGCGTCGACGGCGAAAGCTCCGGGTCGGGCGGCAATCCGCGCCGCAGGGCGTCCGACTGCCGCGCCGCCCACGCCTCGAACAGCCGGGCGCGGTTCTCGATCGTCTCTTCGTCGGCGTCGGGCAGGAGCGGCGGCGCCGTCGACCCCGCGGCCCGCCGCAGCAGCCGGTCGGCCTCTTCGCGGACCGGCGGCGATCCCGCGCGCACGGCGCGGAGCAGCGTCGCGAATCCCGCGGGATCGAGCGCGCCGCCCGCGAGGTATCCCTCCAGCGGCGCGGGGTCGACGCGGGCCGCCTCGAACGCGGCGCGCAGCCACTCGCGACGCGAGCGGCCGCCGTGCTCGTCGGCCCAGGCGCGCAGCTCGAGGAATCGTTCGCGCGGCGAGCGGCGCGTCGACGCGAAGAAAGTGAGCCTGCGGAACGCGTCCTCCGCGGCGGCGTCGCCCGCGGGCGCCTCGAGGTAGGTCAGCAGCGGCTCGAGGGCCTCTTTCATGCCGACGCGGCCCGCCGCGAGCACGACGACGCGGCGCACGACGAGGTCCGGGTCGGCGAGATGTTCCCGCAGCACGGGCGCGGCGCGCGCGCCGAGGAGCGCCGCGAGGGCGCCGACCGCCTGCAGCCGCACCTCTTTGAGCGGGGCGTTCCGGATCAGCCCCGCGAGCCGCGCCGCGGCGTCGTCTCCCCCGATGCGCCCGAGCGCGGCCGTCGCGTCGACGGCGGGGCCGACCTCGGCGGACTCGCGGGCGATGGCGGCGAGGGCCACGCGCGCCCGGACGCCGCGCGCCTGCTCCAGCGAGCGCAGCACGGCGGCGCGCTCGTGCGGCCCGCCGTCGCGGTGGATCTCCATCAGCCGCGGAGTCGCCTGGTCGCCGGCGATGGCGCCCAGCGCTTCGACCGCGCGGAGGCGAAGCCCCTTGTCGTCGCCCGCCAGCACCGCCTCGAGCATGGCGGCGGTGCGCTCGTCGCGGATCTCCGCCAGCGACGCGACGCTCGCGTCCCGCACCCGGGGCTCGAAGTCCTTCAATCCCTCGAAGAGCAGCTCGGCCGTCTCCGGGCGATCCCTGAACCGCGCCAGCGCGCGCGCGCCCACGGCCCGCACGGCCCCGGAGCGCGAGCGGAAGGCCGCCGTCGCGGCGCTCGCGTCGCGGCGCGAGAGGTAGCCGGCCAGCGCTTCGTCGGCGCGGGGGCCGGGCGCGCGCTCGGCGAAGGCGAGGACTTCGTCGCGGGCTTCCGGCGACGACGCGTCGCCGAGCAACCGGATCAGCGTCGCGGCCTCGTCGTTCGTCGACGTCTCCGCGCGGAGCCACTTCGCGAGTTCCGCGGCGCGCTGCACGCGCCATTCGACCGGCGCTTCCGCGGCCATCTGCACCGCGACGGCCCGCGCGTCGCGCCCGAAGTCGGCGTAGCCCGCCAGCGCGATCTCGAGGCCGAGACGGCGGCGTTCTCCCGGCGGCGCGGCCTCGAAGATCGGCCGCTTCTCCGCCAGCCAGGCCGCCCGCGCCTGCGGCTCAGGCGGCGCAAGGCGCTGCCAGAGGAGGTCCGAGCGGAGCGCGAGCAGCCCGTCGACCGCGGCGTCGAGCGCCGGGTCGGCGCCGGGGACGCGGCGGCGACGGGCGCGGCGCGCGTCGTCGGCCACCGTGATCTCGGAGGCGCCGCGCGGATCGTTCTCGTCGCCGGCGTCGGAGGCGCCGGAGAAGACGTCGCCCCGGCGCAGAAGGTCTGCGGCCACGGTCCGCTCCGCAGCCCCGAGGACGAGCGCGCCGGCGGTCGCGGCGGGCGCGGCGTCTTCGCCGGCGAACGCGACGATCTCGGCGCGGCCGCCGGGCGGGGCGCGCCGCACGAGGATCGTGCAGCGGCGGAGTTCGTCGGCGCTCGCGGAGCGGAGCGCGCGGCGCGCCCGGAATCCTTCGCCGGCGCGGCTCCACCACGCCTTCCACTTGCCCGCGCTCTTGCCGAGGTCCTGCCCCGACAGCTTTTCGAGCTTGCGGAAGCAGACGTCTTCGGTCGCGGCGTAGTCGGCGAAGAACACGCCGCCCGCCACGGTGTCGAGGAGAATCGGCGCGAGGTGCCGGTCGGCGACGTCCGAGAGCGCGGCGTCGTCGGCGCGGTACGCGAGGTCCGCGAGGAG